>NZ_JBQEKA010000036.1:0-1477 GCF_052103615.1 Kerstersia sp.
TCTTATCCTCAGAACCCCTCTCTGCTCAGCAGAGAGGGGTTTTGTCTTTGGGGAACCGGAAAACAATGCCGGGCGCTGCCGCCAGATCCTCTGGCGCTCTGGCTGACTGAAGACCGCCCCAAGACCACACCCACCCGCCGCACTGCGCCAAACAGCCTCACCGGCCTTCGGCCCGCCCCTGGCGGGGCGGCCGGAGGCAAGCCGGGTCTGCCTGGCTCACCACGCTGCAAGGTGGCGTGCAGCCTCTCAGTGGCTCAGTGGTTCATTGAGCGGTGCGCCTGCTGAACGGCAATGACCGTTGCTGCGTTCCTGATCTGTTGGCTGAAGCTTGATCGCTCGCTCTGATTTAGGATGCGGGGATAACTCTTGCGGGCCGATGCTCCAGTTCGGCTGCTCGCATATGGACAAGTGTCTCCGGCAGTTTGTCCGCCTGGCCAGTTGGAAGTGTGCGCTGGTTTGGCGGTTGTCGTGAGTGATAAGTGCCACGGTGTAGCTGCCGGCTTAAGAGAAATGAAGGCGGTTGGCGGGCCACCCGCTTCGGCTGGTGGTGCAGAGATATTGGCGGTGTTGTGCTGCTTGGGTTTGAAGTTAAGGTGAAATCAGCAGGCCAGCTGGCATTGCGGAGTGCGTAGCAAGTGGCGCTTGGAATCAAATGATGGTGCCCTACCTGACTGAGCGCCAGTAATGGTTCTGGCACCAGACAGAAATAGAAGAGAGGAAGGTCGGTTTAAACCGCTGAGGCGGCCAGGCTTGCCATCTGCTCAAAGGTCGGCTGACAAGGTAGTCAGCAGGACAACCAAGAAT
This sequence comes from Kerstersia sp., assembly GCF_052103615.1. Lineage (NCBI taxonomy): Bacteria > Pseudomonadati > Pseudomonadota > Betaproteobacteria > Burkholderiales > Alcaligenaceae > Kerstersia > Kerstersia sp. The sequence goes on from NZ_JBQEKA010000036.1 coordinate 805, forward strand.
GAGGCGGCAAAGCTAGGTAGCGATGCAAGGTGGCAAAGCAAGGTGGCAAAGCAAGGTTGTCAGGCAAATAGGCTGGGGAATTTTTTCTGAAGGAATGGTTTTTCTGCGATGGGCGCGCTGGCTTGTTCGGGGTGCCGGGGCGTGGCACGCTGCTTCAGCTGATGGGCGTCTTTATTTTCGCAATGCAATCCGCGGGCTTTTTTTGATATATGTTGTGCCAGCGTAGTCGCGATCAAGACCGTCCGGCGTCAGGTGCGCAGAGAAAAAGAAGGATAGGGGGAAAGGGAGGGATGAAACCGCTGGAACCAAGACGGGCAAAGAAAAAGCCCTTTGCAGTGGCTGCAAAGGGCTTTTCAAATTTGGCTCCCCGACCTGGGCTCGAACCAGGGACCTGCGGATTAACAGTCCGTCGCTCTACCGACTGAGCTATCAGGGAATTGAGAGAAAGATAATAGCATGCCCCGTTGGATTTTGCTACTTAAGAGCGAATATTTTTCTTGTCATGATCTTAGGCGGCTTTTTCGCTGTGCGCTGTTTATGGGGAAAGCGCGCCGCTGGTTCGCGGCAGGCGTTTATCTGCTTGCCGGTCAAGCGGTAGCAGCGTGCGTGATCGAATAGTGCTGATATGCCAGGCCGCGCCGTAGCGGTGGGCGTGGTGTTACGTCATGATGCA
>NZ_JBQEKA010000036.1:1577-31040 GCF_052103615.1 Kerstersia sp.
TCTGGCATCTGGCATCTGGCATCTGGCATCTGGCATCTGGCATCTGGCATCTGGCATCTGGCGCCCGGTTGTCTGCTGGCTTGAGATAAAAGCTGGGTGCGTTGCCGTGTCATTTATCGTTTGCACGCTGACGGCTGCCTGGTGCGTGGGCCGCGCTGGCTATGTGCCGGCAGGACGTGGCAGATTTGAAGCGATATGGTGCAGCAGCTTTTTTTTGCAAGTAAGGGGTGGGTTTTGTGCGCAGAGGCTATTCAATCAGGTGGCGGTTTGATGAATGTTGGGGCCGCGCTTGGCGGTAGGTAGTGCCGGGAGGATTTGAGTGCAGAGGCTGCAAGCAGGCTTCTGCGCTTTTAGGGATGAAATAAAAGTGCTCTAGCCTTAGGCTGCGGATGTGCGGATGTGCGGATGTGCGGATGTGCGGATGTGCGGATGTGCGGATGGTGGATGGTGGATGGTGGATGTGCGGATGGTGGATGGCGGCGCTTGTGACGGTCGGATTCGGGAGCGGCACCACTGCTAGGGCGGAGGGCCTGGGCTGACAAGCTTCAGGGGTGCTAGCAGTTAGGAATGCGAACGGCTAAAAGCAGCAATGACTAAGTGCGCCAAAGGGGTGCCTATGACTAGGGGCATCAAAGGCTAGGAGCAGTAGTGGCTAGTGGTGCAACGGCTGAAGGTGCAACGGCTGAAGGTGCAACGGCTGAAGGTGCAACGGCTGAAGGTACCGACGGAAGCGGTGAGTAGCGGCTGGAAGCGATAGGACTCAGCGTGCCCATGTTCCACTTGCGCGCCGCCAGTCAGGCAAAGAAAAAGCCCTTTGCAGTGGCTGCAAAGGGCTTTTCAAATTTGGCTCCCCGACCTGGGCTCGAACCAGGGACCTGCGGATTAACAGTCCGTCGCTCTACCGACTGAGCTATCGGGGAATTGAGAAAGAAATAATAGCATGCTTTTTTAATGAAAGGCAAGTCGCGTTCGCCCCAACAGTAGAAAAATCCTACCAGTGACATAATGGAAGCCCTTTATGCTGCAATGCAGCGAAACGTGGGCGACTATGTACCAGCTATATATTGCCAACAAAAATTATTCGTCCTGGTCCTTGCGGCCCTGGCTACTGATGCGCGAGCTGCGCATCCCGTTTGAGGAGCGTCAGGCGCCGTTCTCCGGGGTGCATAGCTATGATGCGTTCCGGGTGTTTTCGCCGACAGGGAAAGTGCCTTGTCTGGTAGATGACGACCTGGTGGTGTGGGATTCGATGGGGATCATCGAGTTTCTGGCCGAGCGCCATCCTGATGTGTGGCCGCATTCGCTGGAGGCGCGCACATGGGCGCGCTGCGCGGCGGCGGAAATGCATGCGGAGTTCGTGGCCATGAAAGAGGCATGCCCGTTCAATTGCGGCATCAAAGTGCGCCTTGGGCAGGCCAATGAAGAGCTGGAGCAGGATCTGGCGCGTATTACGGAATTGTGGTGCGAAGGCCTGGACCGGTTTGGCGGCCCATTTCTGGCGGGGCCACGTTTTGGCGCCGTCGATGCATGTTATGCGCCTCTGGCGTTTAGCTTGCAGACCTATGGATTGAGCTTGCGTTCCGCGCGTGCGGATGAATACGCGGCGCGTTTGCGAGCCTTGGCTTCCATGCGGATCTGGTATGTCGAGGCGCTTTCTGAAACGCTGCGTGAATCCGCGCATGAAGAGCGCGCCAGGCAGGCGGGTGAATGGTTGTCCGATCAGCGGGCCACGCGCACCATGCTGGCCCCAGGTTGATCGTGCGGCCTTGCGTGTATGGCGTGGTGCGGGCATGCAAAGCGCGCATGTCCGCGTAAGAGTTGTTCACACTTTTTGAATGCCCCTGGGGCGGGCCCGGCTTGGGCATGGGCTACGATAGGGACGCTGCTACGCGTCCTGGCACGCAGCGGATGTGGCTGGCGGTTCTGCCGGCCATACTGCCATCGCATTCAAGGAGAATTCCGCATGATCAAGTCATTCCGTCTGGCTGCAGGCTTGGCCGTTACCCTATTGTTCGCCGCTGGCGGCGCGCAGGCGCAATTGCTCGATAGTGTGAAGGGCGCCCTGGGCAGCTCTTCGTCCGGCTCTGCGCAGTCGGCACCGGCCGCTCCTTCCAGCGGCACGGGCTTGTCGGGCCTGGGAAATCTGGGGTCGGTCGGCAATCTGGCTGGCGGAGCCTCGGGGCTGGCGCTGCCGTCGCTCGCGGGCGCCGGTACGGATAATGTCGCGGGTCTGCTGCAGTTCTGCATCAAGAATAACTATCTGTCCGGCAACGCGGTGGAGAACGTCAAGGACAAGCTGCTGGGCTCCCTGGGCGGAGAAAAGAAGGCGGAAAGCAATCCGGGTTTCATGAGCGGTCTGCAAGGCAAGGTGCTGGGCAGCGATGGCAGCGTCGATTTGAGCGGCGGCGGCTTTAAAGAAGAGTTGACGCGCAAGGCTTGCGACCAGGTGCTGCAGCACGCGGGTTCGCTGATTTGATTTGAATGATGGCCGGGGGCTGGCTCTTGCGGGAGTTCGGCGCTCAGCGGCTGCAGTCAGAAACGGCATGACCTTTGGTCATGCCGTTTTGTTTGGCGGGGCCGAAGCTGGCCGGGGGAAGGCGGGGCGCCTGCCCGGATGCGCCGGTATTTAGCGGCGGCTGTTCAGGTGATTGGCCAGCATCAAAACCAGAACTGCGCCCACCAGCGGAAAGACCAGCAGGTTCAGGCTATCCCAGCCTGAGGTGCTGAGTAGCTGGCCTGAGGAAAAGGAGGCGATGGCGACCACGCCGAACATGATGAAATCATTGGCGGCCTGTACCTTGGCGCGTTCAGCGTGATTGTGGGTAGCGGTAATCATGTCGGTGGCGCCAATGAAGCTGAAGTTCCAGCCGACGCCGAGCAGAATCAAGGCCAGCCAGAAATGCGAAACGCTCAAGCCATTGAGTGCCGCTGCCGCAGAAGCGGCGATCAGAATCAGGCCAAGCGCAGCGATGCTGGTGCTGCCGAAGCGTTGAATCAATTTGCCGGTGAAGAAACTGGGCCCGAACATGGCCAGGATGTGCCATTGAATTCCCAGTGATGCGTCACGCAAGGAGTGATCGTGGCCGACCATGGCCATGGGGGCTGCTGTCATCAGGAAGCTCATCAGGCCATAGGAAGCGACGCCGGTGGCGATCGCCGTAATGAATGAAAGAGAACGCGCAATATCTTTCAGCGGCCGGGCCGTGGCGTCTTGTTCGTGCTGGGGCTGGGCGCTGGCTGCGGGCTGGCGCAGCAGTGCTAGCAGCGGCAGCGCCAGCAAGGCAAGAACGGATTGGCCGATGAAGCTCGCGGCGAAAGGGGTTTCCGGCCAGATGTCACGCGTCAGAATGACGATTTGCGGCCCGATGATAGCGGCGGCCAGGCCGCCCACCATGATCCACGAAATGGCCTTTGCCCGCAGCGAGCTATCCAGGCCGTCAGTAGCGGCGAAGCGATAGCTTTGCACGTAGGAACTGTAAAACCCGGCAATGACAGTGCCCAGGCAGAACAGCAGGAACCAGCCCGAAAGAATGGCGTAGGCGGCGACCAGCCCGCTGATGATGCCCATGCCCGCGCCCATCAGATAGGCGTTGCGCCGCCCGAGGCGGTGCATCAGGTAGGCGGCGGGCAGGGTGCCCAGGGCGAGCCCAGCCTGAAAGGTGCTGACGGGCAGGGTGGCCAGCGCGGGGTCGGTGGACAGGTTTTGCCCGACCAGGCCGCCCAGCGAGATGATGATGGCCGGGCTGGCGGCGCCTAGCGCCTGGGCGCCAGTCAGGATAGTGATGTTGCGTTGGCTGGTCGCGGAAGGTGTCGCTGGCATGGGATGGGGGCAAGGGGTGAGCGGGATCGGGGCTTATTGCTAAATCTTACATAGATTGATGGCGGCTTGCGAGTGCGGGCAGGAATGGGAAGCGGAAATGGGGGAAGCAGGAATGGGGAAGCAGGAATGGGGGAGCGGGAATGGGGGGGGGGGCGGGAATGGCAGGCATAGCCAGACGGCTGATATGCCAGATGCAGGAAGAGGCGCGGCAGGCGGGGGCTTGCTGGAGCGGCCGCAGGCATGGGGGGGTACTGGCTGCGGGAATAGCGCTTGGGGTGCGTTGGGGGCAGGCCGGTAAACCAATGGGCGGACCGGCGGACTGATTGGCTGGCGTGAAATACAACAGCGGAGCGCAGCAGCAGAGTGAAACAGCGGAGTGAAGCAGCGGAGTGAAGCAGCGGAGTGAAGCAGCGGAATACCGCAGCGAAATACCGCAGCGGTGTGCGGCTGAGGCATGCTGCGGCGAGCCTGCCGGGCAGATTCGCCGCAGCATGCCCCGCACCGTGCGGTGCGGGACAGCGGGAGCTTAGAGGATGCGGGCGGCGTCCTCGAAGGGCAGGCGGGGGCCGCGGGGGAAGCCGGCGCCAGGCGCGGCATAGCCCAGGTTGATGAGGAAGTTGCTCTTCCACTTGCCGTCCGGAAAGAATTCCGCGTCCAGCTTGGCGGCGTCAAAGCCGCTCATGGCACCAGCGTCCAGGCCCAGCGCGCGCGCCGCGATAATCAGATAGGCGCCTTGCAGCGAGCTATTGCGGAACGCCGTTGGATTGATCAGGCCGGGGTTGCTGACAAACAATCCGCGGGCATCGTAGCCGGGGAATTGCGTGGGCAACTGTTCATGAAACTCCGAATCCTGGGCGATGATGGCCGTGACGGGCGCGGCCAGGGTCTTCTCCAGATTGCCGACAGCCAGGGCGGGCGCCAGGCGTTGTTTGGCCTCCTGGCTGCGCACAAAGACATAGCGGCCAGGTTGCGCGTTGAAGGCGGTCGGCCCCCACTTCAGCAAATCATAGAGCTGGCGCAAGGTTTCGTCGGTGACGGCCTGGTCGGTGAATTGATGGATGCTGTGCGCATCGGTGAACAGCTGGGCGAGAGCGTCTTGCGAAAGGGGCGTGCTCATGAGGACATCCTGTCTCGGTCAGTGGTAAATGAATGCCGCCATATTGTATGCGCCAGCCCGTCTTGCGGAAGGGTGTTAGCTTATTGCTGAATCGACTGAATGCGTGCCGCGCGCAGACAGGAAGGCATCTACAACAGCTGATACAGGTGTATTAGCGGGAATACACACAGCATGAGGCATTGCCGTTATAATTCGCCCATAGAAAGCAGGGTTTCTGTATGCGCCGTATGCTGGCGGTTGCGCTCCAAAGGGGCGGCTGGCAACGTATCCATGCATCCTCCTGCTGTTTTCCGGGTGCCGCCCCTGCTCAGATCCAGCAGGGTTCCTGGTGGGCCCGGATCCCGGTAATGAAAAAATAGCAACTACCCCCGGCGTCCGTCATGGCGGCGCGGAAGTGGTCTGCTCCTGCCGATATAAAGTTTTGCGTCCAGGTTTGTGCCGTTCTTCCCCGTCTGGCGGGGAGGCTGTAGCGGTGCATGCGTTGCCTTACGCATTGGGATTTCATGAACGACGACGAGGCTGTAGTAGTGCTCGAAGCCGCGCTGTTATGCGCGGAGGCGCCTATGCCGCTTGCCGATTTGCGCAAGCTGTTCGGTGCGCCGTTGGTTGAAAATGCTCAGGTGCGGGCGTGGCTGGAAGGCCTGCAGAGCCGCTGGGACGGGCGCGGCCTGGTGTTGACAGAGTTGGCTTCGGGCTGGCGTTTTCAGTCCACACCTTCGATGCAGCCTTTTCTGGAACGCCTGAGCCCCGAGCGCTCGCCGCGTTATTCGCGGGCCGTGATGGAAACGCTGGCCATTATTGCGTGGCGCCAGCCCGTGACGCGCGGTGATATTGAAGATATTCGTGGCGTGACGGTATCCACGCAAATCATACGGGTGCTGGAAGACCGCGGCTGGATCGAGGTCGTCGGGCACCGGGAAGCGCCGGGCCGCCCGGCTTTGCTCGCCACGACACGCCAGTTTCTGGATGACCTGGGTCTGCGGGCGCTGGATGAATTGCCTGATTTGCGCGCGCTGGATGATGCCGATCTGGCGGCGGTAGGGCAGGGTTTGCTGGAAAGCACCCAGGCAGCCCAGGCGGTGGCCGGGCAGCAATTGCCGGAAATCGCGCAGGCCGCCATGGTGGCCGGGACTGCGGCTCAGCAAGAGGGTGCGGACGGCGGGGCGGCGGATCAGCCAGTGCCGGGTGCTCCTGGCAATGATGCGCTGACGCCGCCTGACATTGAAATGCATGAGGCATCCGTTGCGACGGATGCGGCCGGGGAGGATGCTGCTGCAACCGCAGGGCAGGCCGCCAAGGCAGACAATAAACAAGATAATTGAAAGATGGAGTTTGGGTCGATATGGACAATGACTTGCAGCAGGACAGCGTAACCGCTGAAACCGGGGCAGGCGAAGCGCAGGATGGCGCGGCGCGCACCCGGGGGCGAAAATTGCGTACGCCGTTCCGTCGTCGCCGTACTGAGAAGGGAGCGGTGACGCAGGCGGGCGACGCAGCAGAGGCGTCCGGCAGCGAAGGCGGTGCCTTGTCCCAGGACGGCGCGGCAGCAGCGCCGCAGGAAGGCGCTGCACCGGCAGCCCGGCGTCAGCCGCGTGCGCGCAGCGCCGGCAAGACGGGAGCTCCCAGGGGGGCAACGAATAAAGCGGCAGCGACTCAGGGGGCAGCGCCTAAGGGGACTGCAACTAAGGGCGCGGCAGCCAAAGGGGCTGCATCCCGGGCGGGTGCAGACGGCCATGGCGTTGTAGCGGGTACCGAAAAGGAAGCCCAGGAAGCGCTGGCGTATCTGGAAAGTACCGAGCAAACCGTGCAGCGGCTGGGCAAATTCATGTCCAGCGATGCGGTCATGCCCAAGCTGCACAAGGTTCTGGCTGATGCCGGTATCGGTTCGCGCCGCGACATGGAAGAGTTGATCGTGGCGGGCCGCGTGTCGGTCAATGGCGAACCTGCCCATATTGGTCAGCGGGTGAAGCCCGATGATCTGGTCCGGGTCAATGGCAAGCCGATTACCCGTCCGAACGCCAAGAAGCCGCCGCGCGTCATTCTGTACCATAAGCCCGCGGGCGAGATCGTCAGCCATGATGATCCGGCGGGCCGCGCCAATGTCTTTGCCCGTTTGCCCAAGATGAAGGTTGGCAAATGGCTGTCGGTCGGCCGGCTGGATTTGAACACCGAGGGCCTGCTGATCCTGACGACGTCGGGCGATATGGCCAACCGGCTGATGCACCCCCGCTATGGCGCCGAGCGCGAGTATGCGGTGCGGGTGCTGGGTGAGCTGGGTGATGAGCAGCGTCAGGCGCTGCTGGATGGCGTGGAGCTGGAAGACGGGCGCGCTGCCTTCAATAGCCTGGAATTCCTGGGTGGTGAGGGGAGTAACCGCTGGTATCGGGTGACCTTGAATGAAGGCCGGAATCGTGAGGTGCGGCGCATGTTTGAGCAGGCTGGCGTGACCGTCAGCCGGCTGATCCGCACGCGATTCGGCGATGTGGTGCTGCCGCGCAATCTGAAGCGCGGCCGCTGGGAGGAGCTGGATGCTCAGGTTGTGACTGCCTTGCTGGTCAGCATGGGCCTGTTGCGCGATGAGGAAAGCACGGGCAAGGGGCGCCGTCCCGCCCAGCCGCTGTCGCATGACAGCGCCTTGCCGCCGGGCTTTGGCACGATGGACCGCAATGGGATGAGCGGCGCTCGCATCGGCAAGCGCGGTAAGTTGCAAGGCGGCCGCAAGGATGGGGCGACACTGGATCCGTTCACGTCCGGCCTGATGATTTCCGGCGGTTATGCCAACGGGCACCCGTTGGCAGGCCAGTCGCAGTCGCAGGGCCAGGGGCATGCCAAGCCCAAGGGCGGCCCGGGCAGCCGGGCGGGCAAGCCGGGCACGCGTGGCGGCAAGGCTGCGCAAGGGCAGGCTCAGGGGCGCGCGCCGCGTGCCGAGCGCGAAGGCGATGCCGCCGGGCAAGGGCAACAGCCCCGCCGCCGGAGCGCTCAGGGCGGCGGACAAAACGCCGGGCAAAATGCTGGCCAAAACGCTAGGTCCGGCAATAAGCCGGCAGCTGGGGCCGCGCCGCGTCAGCAAAAGACAGCCAAGCCGCAATCGCAGAACCGCAAGCCGCAAGGGCGAGCGCGCGATAAGGGGGATGACTGGCAGCCCAAGGGCGCGGCCGCACATGAGTCGCGTCTGGGGGTTTTGTCCGGGCGTGAGGGACGCTGAGCGCTGAGTGGATATCCTGCGCCGTTCACGCGGCGCGGGGTGGCGGGTATTTGTGGTTTTGGTACATCGAACGCGTACTTTAGGCGTTCTATGACGATTTCTGCTAAAATCCACTGTTTTCATGGTCTTGTCGGATTTTGTCTGCGCGATGAACTGAGAGGTTTGTCAGTGCGGCAGTCTGCAAGTGCCATGCGCAGGAGCAGCGCCGGATTTTCGGCGCGCATCCGGCCTTCAGGCTGGCGCGCCGCTGCCGGCTCCAGGTATTCCTGGCATGCTCTCAACGGCAATGATGGCGTCTGGTTCAGGCGCAACATATGGGCTGGGCGATCACAGCCCATTTTTTTTGAATATGGCAGATTTATACGCAATAACGGAAGCTGCCCTGGCGGGCATGGGCGTCGAATTGGTTGACGTCGAACGGGCCGCCCAGGGGTTGCTGCGAGTAACTATTGACCGCGAAAGCGGTGTGACCCTGGAAGACTGCGAACAGGTTTCCAGGCAGCTTTCGCGTGTCTTCGAAGTTGAAAATATCGACTATCAGCGGCTGGAAGTCAGTTCGCCTGGCGTGGATCGGCCGTTGCGCCGTGAGGCGGATTTTGTCCGTTTCGCTGGTGAGCGGGTAGAGATCAAACTGCGCGAACCGCTGGAGAGCCGCAAGGTGTTTTCCGGCGTGTTGCGGGTGGCCGAAGCCGAGGGCGGGGACGCCGCCGGGTTTGAGCTGGAATTTGAGGCAAAGAAGGGCGAGGTTCAGGTCTTGAAGTTCGTGTTCGACGATATCGAGCGCGCCAAGCTGGATCCGCTTCTGAATTTCAAGGGCAAAAAGCGATGAGTCGCGAAATTCTTTTGTTGGTCGATGCGCTGGCGCGTGAAAAGAACGTGGCCCGTGAAGTGGTCTTCGAGGCTGTCGAAGGCGCCTTGGCTTCAGCCATGAAGAAGCGCTTCAAGGATGATGCGGACATTCGCGTCTCCATTGACCGCATGACGGGTGAACACGAGGGCTTCCGCCGCTGGCTGGTCGTGCCTGATGAGGCCGGCCTGCAGGCGCCGGATCGCGAAGAATTGCTGTCGGACGCGGAAGAAGCCGTGCCCGGCATCGAGGTCGGCGAATACATCGAAGAGCCGCTGGAGCCAGTGGAATTCGGTCGTATCGGCGCGCAAGCGGCGAAACAGGCTATTTTGCAGAAAATTCGTGACGCTGAGCGTGAGCAGGTGCTCAATGATTTTCTTGAGCGCGGCGAAAACATCGTGTCGGGTGCCGTCAAGCGCATGGACAAGGGCGATAGCATCATCGACCTGGGCCGTATCGAAGCGCGTCTGCCGCGCTCCGAAATGATCCCCAAGGAAAACCTGCGCATTGGCGACCGGGTGCGTGCCTACGTGAAGATGGTTGACCACGCTGCGCGCGGCCAACAGGTCATCCTGTCGCGGACGTCGCCCGAATTCATCAAGCAGCTGTTCGAAAACGAAGTTCCCGAGATTGAACAAGGCCTGCTGGAAATCAAGGCTGCGGCGCGTGACGCCGGCATGCGTGCCAAGATCGCTGTCGTGGCTTATGACAAGCGTATCGACCCTATCGGCACTTGCGTGGGCATGCGCGGTTCGCGTGTGACGGCCGTGCGTAACGAACTGGGCGGCGAACAGGTGGATATCGTGCTGTGGTCGGAAGACCCTGCGCAATTCGTCATCGGCGCGCTGGCGCCGGCCAACGTCGAATCCATTGTGGTCGATGAAGACCGCCATGCGATGGATGTGGTGGTGGACGAAGAAAACCTGCCCAAGGCGATTGGCGCCAAAGGCCAGAACGTGCGCCTGGCGTCCGAGCTGACCGGCTGGCAGATCAATATCATGACGCCGCAGGAAAGCCAGGATCGCGCCGAAAGCGAGCGGGAAGCATGGCGTGCCATTTTCATGGGCAAGCTGGATGTGGACGAGGAAATCGCCAATATCCTGATCGACGAAGGTTTCACTGGCCTCGAGGAAGTGGCGTATGTGCCCATCCACGAGCTGCTGGAAATCGAAGCCTTTGACGAAGACACCGTCAACGAATTGCGTGCTCGCGCCCGCAATGCGCTGCAAGAAGAGGCCGAACGCAATGCCAGCCTGGAGCCGGATCTGTCGCTCGATACGCTGGAAGGCGTGACGCCGGAGTTGCTGGCCGTCCTGGAAACGCATGGCGTCAAGGACCGCGATGACCTCGCGGAATTGGCGACAGACGAATTGGCTGAACTGGCCGGCATTGATGCCGATGCTGCCAGTGAGCTGATTATGCGCGCCCGGGCCCATTGGTTCGATGACGAGGGCGAAACGTCCGCTGAGTGACGCGTGTCCGCTGTTATGAACCATAGATAGAATCAGAAGTCATCAGGTTGAGAGAGAGCCGAATGTCGAGTAATACCGTCGCCCAGTTCGCTAGTGAGCTGAAAATATCTGCAACTGTGCTGCTGGAGCAGTTCAGGGGAGCAGGTGTTGACCTCAAGTCGGTAGACGATGCCGTCACTGATAGCGATAAGGCGAAGCGGTCGGATTGGCTGCGCCGCAAGGATGGATCTGCGGATGGTGGGCGGAAAATTACGCTGACCCGCAGGCAAACGTCCGAAATCCGCCAGGCGGATGCCAGCGGACGCTCGCGCACGATTTCCGTCGAAGTCCGCAAGAAGCGAGTGTTCGTGAAGCGTGACACGCTGGATGTCGCGGCTCCCTCCACCGAGGCTGCAGCGCCTGCCGAGGCTCAAGCCGTCATGCCGCCCGAAGCGGCGGTGCCGGTTGCAGCGCCTGTGCAGGCACCGGCGCTGGTACAGGCCGCACCTGCCACCGAACCGGCGGCTGCGCCTGCGCCCAAGGCCGAGCCTGAAGTCCAGGCTCCGGCTGCGCCCGCCGTCGAAGAAACCGCACCGGCTGCACCTGAGGCAGCCGAAGCCGTCAAGCAACCCGAGGCCCCGGCAAAATCCGCCGAGCCGGTGGTTGAAAGTGCCGCTGCCAAGCCCGCAGCGGTAGTGCCAGAAGAGAAACAGGAACCGGAAGCTCCTTTGAATAAGATTGTTGCGCCGTCCGTCGCAGATCGTGGCGACTCCTCGTCGTCCAGGCAGGATCAAGAAGCCGGTCGCGTTGCCGCGGCCCAGGCTCGTCCAGAGAACAAGAAACCGGCTGCAGCGCAACCCGCTGCGGCTGGCCGTCCCGCCGCCACTGCGGCTGGCGCACAGGCAGGTGCCCGCAAACCGGCGCTCAGCCCGCTGCGCAATTTGCGCCGTGGTGAAGCGCCCGCCGCCGCACCGCGTGCAGCGGCTGCTGCTGGCGCGGAAAACGATGGCGCCAATTCGGATCGTGAAGCAGCACGCCGCCGCGCCGAGGCAGAAGCCGCCGCGTTGCGTGAAATGCTGAACCGCCCGCGCAAGGTCCTGCGCGCGCCGGAACCCGAAACCAAGCCGGCCACTACGCTGCATAAGCCTGCGGCTGGCAAGGGCAAGGAAAAGGAAAAGGGCGCCAAGGAAGAAGTCGGCGGCAAGAAGGTCGTCAAGGCAGCCGAGCTGTCTTCGTCCTGGTCTGATGACAGCGCGCGCAAAAAACCGGCTGACAAGGCTGCACCTGGTGCGGCCCGTGAAGGCTGGCGCGCAGGCGGCAAGGCAGGCAAGGGCGGCAAGGGTGGCAAGGGCGGCCGTCGCGGTCAAGGTGACCGCAACGCTGCGCAGCAACCGGCGCAGGCAGAATTCATTTCGCGTGAAGTCCATGTCCCCGAAACCATTACGGTGGCAGATCTCGCGCACAAGATGGCGGTCAAGGCTGCCGAGGTCATCAAGCAATTGATGAAGCTCGGCCAGATGGTCACTATCAACCAGGTGCTGGATCAGGAAACGGCCATGATCGTGGTCGAAGAACTGGGCCACAAGGCTATAGCCGCCAAGCTGGATGATCCGGAAGCCTTCCTGATTGACCAGGAAACCGATCAGTCCGAAGTGGTGGAACTGTCGCGCGCGCCGGTCGTGACCGTCATGGGCCACGTTGACCACGGCAAGACCTCGCTGCTGGATTACATCCGCCGCAGCAAGGTTGCCACGGGCGAAGCCGGCGGCATTACCCAGCACATCGGCGCCTACAGCGTCGATACGGCTCGCGGCATGGTTACCTTCCTGGATACCCCGGGCCACGAAGCCTTTACGGCCATGCGTGCGCGTGGTGCCAAGGCAACCGATATCGTGATTCTGGTGGTGGCGGCGGATGACGGCGTGATGCCGCAAACGCGTGAAGCCATTCACCACGCCAAGGCGGCGGGCGTGCCCATCGTTGTGGCGATCAATAAGGTGGATAAGCCCGAAGCCAACCCGGACCGCGTCAAGCAGGAACTGGTGGCGGAAGAGGTTGTGCCGGAAGAATACGGCGGCGATATTCCCTTCGTGCCTGTGTCTGCCAAGACTGGCCAGGGTATCGACGACCTGCTGGAAAACGTGTTGCTGCAGGCTGAAATGCTGGAACTCAAGGCGCCGGTGGAAGCCCCGGCCAAGGGTCTGGTCATCGAAGCCCGCCTGGACAAGGGCCGCGGCGCGGTTGCGACCATTCTGGTGCTGAGCGGCACGCTGCATCGCGGCGACGCCGTGCTGGCAGGCGCTAGCTATGGCCGGGTGCGCGCCATGCTGGACGATACCGGCAAGCCGACCAACTCGGCCGGCCCCGCCATTCCGGTGGAAATCCAGGGCCTGACCGAAGTGCCGGCAGCCGGTGACGAACTGATGGTGCTGAATGACGAGCGCAAGGCGCGCGAAATCGCGCTCTTCCGTCAAGGCAAGTTCCGTGATGTCAAACTGGCCCGTCAGCAGGCAGCGAAGCTGGAGTCCATGTTCGACAACATGCGCGAAGGCACGCAGACGCTGTCCCTGATCATCAAGACCGATGTGCAGGGCTCGCAGGAAGCGCTGGCCCAGTCGCTGCTCAAGCTGGCAACGGACGAAGTCCGCGTCCAGGTGGTGCACGCAGGCGTGGGCGGTATCAGCGAAAGCGATATCAACCTGGCAATCGCTTCCGGCGCAGTGGTCATCGGCTTCAATGTCCGTGCGGACCAGAGCGCCAAGAAGCTGGCCGAGAGCAACGATGTCGATGTGCGCTACTACAACATCATTTACGATGCGGTAGACGAGGTGAAGGCAGCCATGTCCGGCATGCTGGCCCCGGAAAAGCGCGAAGAGGTCATCGGCCTGGTCGAGATCCGCGAAATCTTCAGCGTCTCGCGCGTGGGGAATATCGCAGGTTGTATGGTGCTGGAAGGTATCGTGCGCCGCGACTCGCAGGTCCGCCTGCTGCGTCGCAACGTGGTGCAATGGACCGGCCAGTTGGATTCGCTGCGCCGCTTCAAGGACGACGTCAAGGAAGTCAAGTCTGGCTTCGATTGCGGCCTGACGCTGCGCGGTTATAACGATATTGAAGTGGGCGACCAGCTCGAAGTCTTCGAGATCAAGGAAATTGCCCGGACGCTGTAAGAACGAATGAGCCGACATAAAAGCAAGTCCATTCCAGGCCGTAATCTCAGGCTGGCCGAACAGATCCAGAAGGATCTGGCCGGCCTGATCCAGCGCGAGTTCGATGTTTCTCGCGCCGGCTTGATCACGCTGTCCGGTGTCGAATTGACGCCGGACTATGCGCACGCCAAGGTGTATTTCACCGTGCTGGGCGCTGAACCCGATGCCACCCAGGTGCTTCTTAATGAGAAGGCTGGCTGGCTGCACTCGCAGCTGTATCGCATGCTGCACATCCACACTGTGCCGACGCTGCATTTCCTGCATGACGACCAGATCGTCCGCGGCCTGGAAATGTCTCAGCTGATCGACCGCGCGATGCGCTCCGGTCCCGATAGCGGCGTGCCTGACGAGCCTGACGACAAGGCCTGACCGGCCGTCGTTTGCGTTTCCCACTTTTCCGGATAAACAAGATGGCCAGACGACGCGGGCAATTGCTCGATGGAGTGCTGTTGCTGGACAAACCCGTGGGTTTGTCCAGCAATCACGCCCTGCAGCGCGCCAAGCGCACGCTGGATGCGGCCAAGGCCGGGCATACCGGCACGCTGGATCCGTTCGCGACGGGGCTGCTGATTTGCTGCCTGGGCAAGGCAACCAAGATTGCAGGCGCAATGCTGGATGCTGATAAGACCTATGTTGCGACCCTCGCTTTTGGCGAGGAAACCGATAGCGGTGACTTGACGGGCAATATCGTCACTCAGGCGCCGGCAACGTTCAGCGGTGTCGAGGCGGCCGCGCTGGACGAAGTGCTGTCACGATTCCGTGGCACATTGGAGCAAGTGCCGCCGATGTATTCCGCCCTGAAAAAGGACGGCAAGCCTTTGTATGTGTACGCGCGCGCCGGGATTGAAATTGAACGTCCGCCGCGCACCGTCACCATTCACAGGCTTGAGCTGCTGGAATTCGACGGGCGCAGCGCCGTCATTGAGGTTGCCTGCAGCAAGGGCACCTATATCCGCACCCTGGCCCAGGACATTGGCCGGGCATTGGGCTGCGGCGCTCACCTGACGGCATTGCGCCGCACTCAGGCGGGGCCTTTCACACTGGATCGTGCCGTGGCGCTGGAAGCATTGCAGTCCATGAGCGATCCCAAGCAGGCCCTGATCGGCCTGGAAGAATTACCCGCGGGCCTATACCCCGCGTCTCGAACCTAAAGGACTTTCTATGACCCGCGCATTGCGTAATGTTGCCATCATCGCTCACGTCGATCACGGCAAGACCACGCTCGTCGATCAACTGTTGCGCCAATCGGGCACGTTCCGTGAGAACCAGCACCTCGATGAGCGTGTGATGGATTCCGGCGATATCGAAAAGGAACGTGGCATCACGATTCTGGCCAAGAACTGTGCGGTCGAATACGAAGGGACGCATATCAACATCGTTGATACCCCGGGGCACGCGGACTTCGGCGGTGAGGTCGAGCGCGTTCTGTCCATGGTCGATGGCGTGCTGCTGCTGGTCGATGCTGTGGAAGGCCCGATGCCGCAGACCCGTTTCGTGACGCGCAAGGCGCTGGAACTGGGCTTGAAGCCTATCGTGGTGGTCAACAAGATTGACCGCCCCGGCGCTCGCCCGGATTTCGCCATCAACGCGACTTTTGATCTGTTCGACAAGCTGGGCGCGACCGAAGAGCAGCTCGACTTCCCGGTGATTTACGCCTCGGGTCTGTCGGGTTACGCCGGCCTGACCGAAGACGTGCGCGAAGGCGATATGCGCCCGCTGTACGACGCCATCCTGAAGTATGTGCCGCAACGTAATGATGATCCCAACGGCCCGCTGCAACTGCAGATCGTGTCGCTGGATTACAGCAGCTACGTCGGCAAGATCGGCGTGGGCCGTATCAACCGCGGCCGCGTGCGTCCGGGGATGGATATTGTTTACCGTTTCGGCCCCGAAGGCGAGACGGGCAAGGGCCGTGTTAACCAGGTGCTGAAATTCCGCGGCCTGGACCGCGTCCTGGTGGACGAAGCCGAAGCTGGCGATATCGTGCTGATCAACGGTATTGAAGAGCTGGGCATTGGCTGCACCGTGGTGGATCCGCTGAATCAGGAAGCGATGCCGCTGCTGCGCATCGACGAGCCGACGCTGGTGATGAACTTCATGGTCAACACCTCGCCGCTGGCCGGCCGTGAAGGCAAGTTCGTGACCAGCCGCCAGATTCGCGAGCGCCTGGACCGCGAACTGAAATCCAACGTGGCGCTGCGCGTGCGCGACACTGACGATGACACCGTGTTTGAAGTGGCTGGCCGGGGCGAATTGCACCTGACCATTCTGTTGGAAAACATGCGCCGCGAAGGCTACGAGCTGGCGGTGTCCCGCCCGCGCGTGGTGTTCAAGGAAATCGACGGCGTGCGCCACGAGCCGTTCGAAATGCTGACGGTGGACCTGGAAGATGGTCATCAGGGCAGCGTGATGGAAGAGCTGGGCCGCCGCAAGGGGGATCTGCAGAATATGGTGCCGGACGGCCGTGGCCGTACCCGCCTGGAATACCGTATTCCGGCGCGTGGTCTGATTGGTTTCCAGAGCGAGTTCTTGACGCTGACGCGCGGGACGGGCCTGATGAGCCACATCTTCGATAGTTATGATGTGGTGCGTGAAGGCAGCGTTGGCGAACGCCGCAATGGGGTGCTGATCAGCCAGGATGATGGCGAAGCGGTGGCCTATGCCTTGTGGAAGCTGCAGGATCGCGGCCGTATGTTCGTGAGCCCGGGCGACCCTCTGTATGAAGGCATGATTATCGGGATTCACAGCCGCGAGAATGACCTGGTGGTCAATCCCGTGCGCGAAAAGAAGCTCACCAACGTGCGTGCTTCCGGTAAGGATGAGCATATTGATCTGGTGCCGACGATCAAGTTGACGCTGGAATATGCTGTCGAGTTTATTGATGATGATGAACTGGTCGAAGTCACGCCCAAGTCCATCCGCTTGCGCAAGCGCTACCTGCAAGAGCATGAGCGCCGCCGCATGGCACGCGAAACCGGTAACTGATCCGGCTAGCCAATCACAATAGACCGACCAGTTTGATGGCGCGCGCGAGCGCGCCATCAAACTGTATTTCCGAAACCGGGCGCCCTGAAGGCGCCCGGTTTTGTTTTCTGTGCCAGCCCCTGCGATAGGCAGGGTTTTTACCGGCGCCAGGGCTGTCCTGGGGCAAGCTATCGGCATGGCTGATGGCTGGTCCGGGCAGAGGCGCTTCTTCCAACGGGGTTTTATGTTTCGATGGTTCGAGAAAAAGCTGCCGCCTTTTGATGCGGCCGAATCTGCCGCCACGCAGGCCAGCGGCCAGCCATTGCCGACAGGCCTGATGCCGTTCATTTGGGCCTGCACGGCAGGCGCGCGCGGCTGGCTGCTGTTGATGGTGCTGTTCACGGCGCTGTGCGGTGCCTTTGAAGCCGCCTTGTACGCCATGCTGGGCAATCTGGTGGATTGGATCGCCAAGGTGCAGCCCGACCGCCTGTGGGCCGATGAAGGCAATACCTTGCTGCTGCTGGCAGCGGTGATCGTCGGCAGTATTTTGCTGATCGCCTTGCAGACGCTGATCAAGCACCAGGTGCTGGCGGGGAATTTCCCGATGATGCTGCGCTGGCGTTTTCACCGCTGGCTGCTGGATCAGAGCCTGTCCTTTTTCCAGGATGAGTTCGCTGGCAGGGTGTCGGCCAAGGTCATGCAGACGGCGCTGGCAGTCCGCGATATCTGCATCATCATTGGCGATGTGCTGGTGTTCATGCTGATCACCGCGACCACCATGGCCTATGTGATTGGCGGTTTTGACGTAGTGTTGCTGCTGCCATTCGGCATTTGGGCGGTTTTGTATATCAGCTGTGTCATCTGGTTTGTGCCACGCTTGGCGCGGACGGCGTCGGCGCAGGCAAGCGCGCGCTCGCTGATGTCGGGGCGGATCACTGACGCCTATACCAATATCGCGACGGTCAAACTGTTTTCCCATGCCGGCCGTGAAGCGGGGTATGCCCGTTCCGCCATGGGCGAATTCCTGGGAACAGTCTATCGCCAGATGCGCCTGATCAGCGGTTTTGAAATCGTCAATCACAGCCTGATGGTGCTGTTGATTCTGTCCACGGCTGGCATGGCGCTGTGGCTGTGGATACAGGGGCAGGTCGGCCCTGGCGCGGTCGCCGCGGCGACTGCGATGGCATTGCGCCTGATCGGTTTGTCGCACTGGATTCTGTGGGAAGTCGCGGCGCTGTTCGAGCATCTGGGAACGGTGCAGGATGGTTTGAATACCATCGCCCGCGAGCACAGCATCCGTGACGCAGGCAAGGCCGAGCCGCTGCGCATCGGCCCGGGCAGGGTGCAAGTGGAGGGCGTCTCGTTCGCTTACGATGCCAAGCATGATCACACGCCGGGCAAAGCCGAGGGCAGCGCGCCTTATTCGGGGCGCCTCGTGCTCGACAACCTTAGCCTGGATATCCGCCCTGGCGAGAAAATCGGTTTGGTGGGACGTTCCGGGGCGGGCAAGTCCACGCTGGTCAATTTGCTGCTGCGTTTCCATGATGTGAGCGCTGGCAAAATCCTGATCGACGGCCAGGATATTGCCAGCGTGACCCAGGAAAGCCTGCGTGCGCAGATAGGCATGGTGACGCAGGACACCTCTTTGCTGCACCGGAGTATCCGCGAAAACATTCTCTATGGGCGGCCCAATGCCAGCGATGAGGAGATGATTGCCGCGGCCCGCCAGGCCGAGGCGCATGACTTCATCATGACTTTGCGCGATGCGCATGGCCGTAGCGGTTATGACGTGCAGGTGGGCGAGCGGGGCGTGAAACTCTCGGGAGGCCAGCGCCAGCGTATCGCCATTGCCCGGGTCATGCTGAAAAATGCGCCCATCCTGCTGCTTGATGAAGCGACCAGCGCGCTGGATTCCGAAGTGGAGCAGGCGATTCAGTCCAGCCTGGATACGCTGATGGAAGGTAAAACGGTGATTGCCATTGCCCACCGCCTCTCAACCATTGCGGCAATGGATAGGCTGATCGTGCTGGAACGGGGGCGTATTGCGGAAATGGGCTCGCATGCGGCCCTGCTGGAAACCGACGGGATTTATGCTCGTCTGTGGAAACACCAGAGTGGCGGTTTCCTGACACGAGAGTAAGCCCTGGGTCAGACCGCCGGTGCCTCACAGAGCATCGGCGGTCTGGTTCGGGAGCCTGCGCGCAGCGGCTGGCGATCAGGTTGGCAGGGTAGGCGCGTAATCGACGCTGGACGGCAGGCAGTTGCAGCACTCGGTGACGTGCTTGACGACTTGTTCGGGGTCGTCGGCCAGGAACAGCAGGTCGGCTTCTTCCTGGCGGATCGTGCCGGTCTCTACCATTTTGGTGCGTATCCAGTCGATCATGCCCGCCCAGTATTCCGTTCCCATCAGCACAATCGGCCCCTTGGGGATCTTGTTGGTCTGAATCAGGGTCAGGGCTTCGAACAGTTCATCCAGCGTGCCGAAGCCGCCGGGCAGCGTGATATACGCCGCGCTGTGCATGAAGAAGGTGGCCTTGCGCGAGTTGAAGTACTCGAAAGTCAGGGCGATGGTCTGATAACCATTGTGATGTTGCTCGTGCGGCAGCACAATATTCAGGCCGATGCTGGTGCCCTTGGCTTCGATGGCGCCTTTATTGGCTGCCTCCATGATGCCGGGGCCGCCGCCGGCGATAATGGCAAAGCCTGCCTGTGCCAGGCGGCGGCTGATATCCTCGGCCATGGCATAGTAAGGGGAGTCGCGCTGAATGCGCGCGCTGCCGAAAATGCTGACGGCAGGGCCGACATGAGCCAGCGCGTCAGCGGCTGTTTCTATCTCTGACATAATGCCGGGTGTTTGCCGGCCGACCGGCGTTGCCGTCTGTTTTCTTTGAGTGGTCATGAATAAAACCTTGTTGCTGGTCGATGGATCGAGCTATCTCTACCGCGCTTATCACGCCATGCCGGATCTGCGCAATGCCCAGGGCGAGCCCACAGGGGCATTGTATGGGGTGATCAA
This sequence comes from Kerstersia sp., assembly GCF_052103615.1. Taxonomy (NCBI): domain Bacteria; kingdom Pseudomonadati; phylum Pseudomonadota; class Betaproteobacteria; order Burkholderiales; family Alcaligenaceae; genus Kerstersia; species Kerstersia sp. Next base: position 21,204 of record NZ_JBQEKA010000036.1, read on the forward strand.
TATGCTGCGGCGGCTGACCCAGGATTATCAAGCGGATTATGCGGCTTGTATCTTCGATGCGAAAGGAAAAACTTTCCGCGACGATTTGTATCCTGAGTACAAAGCTCAGCGTCCTTCGATGCCCGAAGACCTCGCCGCGCAGATTGAAGCCATTCATGAATCGGTGCGGGCGCTGGGCTGGCCGGTATTGACCATAGGCGGGGTCGAGGCTGACGATGTGATAGGCACGCTGGCGCTGCAAGCTGAACAGGCTGGCATGCAGGTAGTGGTTTCAACCGGTGACAAGGATCTCGCGCAATTGGTGACGCCGCAGGTCACGCTGGTGAACACCATGAGCGGCGAAGTGCTGAGCCCCGATGCCGTCAAACAGAAATTCGGCGTAGATCCGGATCACATCGTGGACTACCTGATGCTGATCGGCGATACCGTGGACAATGTGCCGGGGGTGACCAAGGTCGGGCCAAAAACCGCCGTGAAATGGCTGGATGCCTATGGCGATATCGCTGGCCTGGTGGCGGCGGCGGCAGAGATCAAAGGGGTGGCGGGCGAGAATCTGCGCCAGGCCATCGGGCAATTCGGTATGACGCGTGAACTGTTGACGGTCAAGACGGATTGCGAGCTGGATCCGGCGATCGCCAGCCTGGATGCGCTGAAGATGCGCCAGCCCGATACGGCAAAACTGGTGGATCTGTATAACCGTTACGGCTTTCGCACCTGGCTGCGCGACCTGACCGGCGACCAGGAACGTATTCCCGAAGGCGATAGCCGCATCGCAGCCGACACGGCGGAACAGCCGGCCGTGGAGGCCGACTATGAAACGGTCACAACGCCCGAGCAGCTACAGGCCTGGGTGGAGCGCATCAATCAGGCCGAGCTGGTGGCGCTGGATACGGAAACGACATCGCTGGATGCCATGCAGGCCCGGTTGGTCGGCTTGTCATTGGCCGTGCGCCCGGGGCAGGCTTGCTATATCCCTGTGGCGCATCGCGGGCCGGATCAGCCTGAGCAATTGCCGTTGGCGCAGGTGCTGGAAGCCTTGCGGCCCTGGCTGGAAAACCCGGCGAAGGCCAAGCTGCTGCATCACGCCAAATACGACACCCATGTCCTGGCCAATGAAGGCGTGCGCTTGCTGGGCGTCAAACACGACACCATGCTGCAGGCCTATGCGCTGGAGTCGCATCGCAGCGTCGGCATGAACGAATTGGCGCAGCGCTGGCTGGGCCGTTCGGGTGTGGCCTATGAAGACTTGTGCGGCAAGGGGGCCAAGCAGATCGGTTTTGATGAAGTGCCGCTGGAACAGGCGGCCCACTATGCCAGCGAGGACGCGGATTTCACGTTTGCGCTGCATGAGGCGCTGTATCCGAAGGTGCGGGAGGAGGCGGGGCTGCTGGCCACTTACGAGCTGGAAATGCTGGTGTTCCATGTACTGTGGCAGGTGGAGCGCAATGGGGTCTTGATAGATGCCCAGGAATTGGGGCGCCAGAGCCATGAAATCGGCCAGCAACTGGTGTCGCTGGAGCAGCGTGCCTATGAGATTGCAGGGCAGCCCTTCAATCTCAATTCGCCCAAGCAGCTAGGGGAAATCTTGTTTGGCCGCATGCAATTGCCGGTCATTCGCAAAACCGCAGGGGGAGCGCCCTCCACCGATGAGGAAGTGCTGAGCAAACTGGCCCAGGACTACCCCCTGCCGCAGGTATTGCTCGAGTACCGCGGCCTGGCCAAACTGAAGTCAACCTATACCGACAAGCTGCCGCGCATGATCAACGCGGCCACGGGGCGAGTGCATACCAATTATGCGCAGGCGGCTGTCATTACCGGCAGGCTGGCGTCCTCCGATCCCAATTTGCAGAACATCCCGGTACGCACCGAAGCCGGACGCCGGGTGCGGCGCGCCTTTATCGCCCCGGCCGGGCGCGTGATTGTGTCGGCCGACTATTCGCAGATTGAATTGCGTGTCATGGCGCATATCTCGGGTGATACCAATTTGCAGCAGGCATTTGCCGATGGCAAGGATATTCACCGGGCGACGGCGTCGGAAGTGTTCGGCGTGCCTTTGGGCGAGGTGTCGGCTGAACAGCGGCGGGCAGCCAAAGCGATTAATTTCGGCCTGATCTATGGCATGAGCGCGTTTGGCCTGGCCGGTAATCTGGGGATTACGCGTGATGCCGCGCAATCGTATATCGACCGCTACTTCCACCGTTACCCCGGCGTGGCGCGCTACATGGACGACATCCGTCAACAGGCGCGCGAACTGGGTTATGTGGAAACGGTTTTCGGGCGCAGGCTGTGGCTGCCGGAAATCCGTGGCGGTTCCGGCCCGCGCCGCCAGGCGGCCGAGCGCGCGGCGATCAATGCGCCCATGCAAGGCACGGCTGCCGATCTGATCAAGAAAGCCATGGTGGCGGTGCAGGATTGGCTGGATCAGGAAAAACTGGCCAGTCTGCTCATCATGCAGGTGCATGATGAATTGGTGCTGGAAGTCCCGGAAGCGGAGCTGGAACGAGTGCGCAAGCAACTGCCTGTCCTGATGTGCGATGTGGCCAGTCTGGCTGTTCCCTTGGTGGCGGAAGTTGGCACCGGAGAGGACTGGGAGCATGCGCACTGAGTCTGTCAGGCCAGGGCGCCGCCGGGTGGGCGGCGCTTGCGGATGAGGTGCGGTGACAAGGCATGAAAAAACCGGCGTCCTGTTCAGGAACGCCGGTTTTTTTGCCGGACGGGCCGCCCGCTGGAGGGCTGCGCCTGGCGGTGAATTGCCAGGTCTTGGGCGGCATGGCCTCGATGGTCTTGGTTGTCAGAGGCCTTAGAACTGGCTGACTTGCTGCAGGGCCTGAATGCGTTCGGGGATAGGCGGGTGAGTCGCGAAGAGGGCGGCGATGCCTTTGCCGCCGGTAATGCCCGAGGCTTCGAAGTTCTTCGGCAGTTCGCCTGCCTCGACGCCGCCCAGGCGGCGCAGGGCGCGAATCATCGGGTCACGGCCGCCCAGCAGGCGGGCGGAACCGGCGTCGGCGCGGAATTCACGCTGGCGCGAGAACCAGGCCACGATGATGGAGGCCAGGATGCCGAACAGGATCTCACAGGCGATGGTGGTGACGAAGTAACCGATGCCGCCGCCTTCGCGGTCATTTTTCAGCAGCACGCGGTCCACGAAGTAGGCGACGATGCGGGCGAAGAACACCACAAAGGTATTGACCACGCCCTGGATCAGGGTCAGCGTCACCATGTCGCCATTGGCAATGTGTGCGACTTCGTGCGCCAGCACGGCGGCGACTTCTTCTTCCGTCATGCTTTGCAGCAAGCCAGTGGAAACGGCCACCAGGGAGTTATTGCGAAAAGCGCCGGTTGCAAAAGCATTGGGGGCGCCTTCGTAGATGGCGACTTCAGGGCGGCCGATACCGGCGCGGTCCGCCAGCTGATGCACGGTTTCGACCAGCCAGGCTTCACGGCCGTTGGCGGGGGCTTGCGGATTGATAACGCGCGCGCCCGTGCTGAACTTGGCCATGGGCTTGCTGATGAGCAGCGAAATGATGGCGCCGGTAAAACCGACGACCAGCGAGAAGACCAGCAGCGCGCCGAAATCCAGGCCTTGCTGCGTCATGTAGCGATCTACGCCCAGCAAGCGCAAGGTAATGCTGAGCACGACGATGACCGCCAGGTTGGTCAGGAGGAAGAGAGCGATTCGTTTCATGGCATGTTTTCTGTTTTGCATGAGTCGGACGGGTTCCCGCGTTGGACCCGTTACGGCTGGATGTGTTCCGTGATTGCGCCTGGGGGTCCAGTGGACTGGATCCTGTTTCCCCGTTTGCTTCACGCATGGCACGGAGCAAGAGTATAGTAGGGCCGTTATGCCATTTTGCAATGGCGCCATCGCGTATTTTTGGGGCGGCAGCCCCTCATTTTTCTGGATTTTTCCGCAATATGCAGGCCTTGTGGATGCTGCTGGCCTCGGCCATGTTTGCCCTGATGGGGGCATTCGTCAAACTGTCCTCGGAACAGGGCGCATCGCTGGCACAGGTCGTGCTCTTGCGGGGCCTGCCGTCGGTGGTCTTTCTGCTGGTCTGGGCCAACGTTCATCATTACAGTATCGCGCCCAAACGCTGGAAGCCGCACATCCTGCGCAATCTCGCCGGGGTCACGTCGATGTGGCTGGGGTTTTATGCGCTGTCGCAATTGCCCCTGGCCACGGCAACCAGCCTGAGCTATACCGCGCCGCTGTTCATCGCCGTCTTCCTGATGGCGACCGATGGCAAGAGCCGTGACTGGTTGCGCATGCTGGCTGTCATGTTGGGGTTTGTGGGGGTGCTGGCGGTATTGCGTCCCAGCATCGGCCCGCAACAATTGGTGGCGGCCGGAGCCGGGCTGGTCTCTGGCGCGCTGGCTGCCATTGCCATGCTGCAAATCAGGAAGCTGGGCCGGGAGGGTGAGTCCGAGTGGCGTACTGTCCTGTTCTTTTCCTGTGGCGTGTGTTTGAGCAGCGGAATCGGCCTGGGCATCACCGGCTGGGGCGACACGGATTGGAAAGGCTGGCTGATGCTGCTGGGAGTGGGCACCAGCGGTTTGGTCGGGCAACTGGCGATGACGCGGGCGTTCGGTTCCGGCGCCGCGCTCTTGACGGCTGCCTTGCAGTACACCACGATTATTTTCTCGGCCTTGACTGGCATGGCGCTATGGCATGACACGCCAGACGCGATGGCCTGGGCCGGCATGATCGGTATTATTGCGGCCGGTTTGCTGTCGGCCTGGCGCACCATGGTGGAAAGCCGGCGGGCGCAGGTTCAGGCCGAAGCGGAAGCCGCGGCGGCGGCGGTGGCGGCTGCCGCCGTTGCCCCGGCGGCGCCAGCCGCCGATTTGCTGCAGGATGTTCCGGCGGTGGAAACGGAGCCCGGCGCACCGGCCGCCAGAGTCTCCGCTTCCTGAGATTACAGCGCGCTGCCCATGGCCGGGTCGCTGATGGCGTCCTTGCCGGTTTCGACCCGACCGGCGAAGCGCCGCGCCCAGCCCTCCAGTTCCGCAACCGTCACGGTGAAGTCATACCAGTGGCCGCTGGTTGAAAGATCCCAGTGCAGGGAGGCGGGCGTATTTCCGGGCATGACATCGACTTCACGCAAGGCTTCGTCGCCCAGGTAGGCATTGGCGCGGATGGTAGCGCGATAGGTTTGCGTGCCGCGGTTGAGCAATTCCAGGTAGATATCACCCTGGGCAATGTCATAGCAGACCCGGCTTTCCGGGGCAGGCACGCCGGGCAGCATTTCCTGGTTGGTGTTGCCGCGGAAGTGGCGATGAAAGCCATTGGGGCCGAGCACCCAGAGATCGTAACGCCCGTTGTCCAGATCGACCGTATTCCAGAAGCCGTTGAGCTGTTTGCCTGCGCCCACGGTATAGCGGCGCGGGACGCGGTCCAGGTGCAGCTTGTCATAGACATGGAAGACGCCCGCCTGGCTGCCGGTATTGGAGAACAGGAGCCAGATGCCGCCTGTTGAGGCTTCTACCCGCGCGCTGGTGTGCATTTCATAGGGCAGGGCGCGGGAGGGGCGGATGGCCAGGGCCTGGCTGGGGGGCAGTTGATTGCCCGCCGCCGGCACGGGGACTGGCAGCTTCAGGCCTTGAGATAAGCGGATGCGGTCCACGGCTTCTTTTTCCAGCTTGATCAGTTCCGGCAATGGTCCGGTATTGGGATTGCCGAAGTCGAAACAGCTGCTCAGGTCGCCCAGCACGGCGCGGCGCCAGGGGCTGATATTGGTTTCGGCGACACCGAAGCGGGCTTCCAGAAAGCGCAGCACCGAGGTGTGGTCGAAAGCCTGGGAGTTGACCCAGCCGCCCCGGCTCCAGGGGGACACGACGTACATGGGCACGCGCGGGCCCGGGCCGTACACCTTGCCATCGGGCTTGTCATGAGCGGATGCCACGCGGTGGTACTCGGCTGCCGTGTCTTCGGTGGAATCGCCTGCGACGCTGCCGTCCGGGTTCAGCGAGGGGGCGGCGGGCGGCGGCAGGTGGTCGAAGAAACCGTCGTTTTCGTCAAAGTTGATCAGGAGCACCGTTTTGCTCCAGATGTCCGGGTTGGCCGTCAGCGCGTCCAGGACTTCCGAGATATACCAGGCGCCCTGGATCGGACTGGAAGGCAGCGGATGTTCGGAATAGAACGCGGGGGCAACGATCCACGACACCTGGGGCAGCATGCCGCTGGCGATATCATCGCGCAGCGCCTGCAGGAAGCCGCCGTCCGGCATGGTGTTGGCTACACCTTTGTAGAGCGGGTTGCCCGCATCGAAGGCGGGCTGCCAGGCTGGATAGGGCAAACCGCCGCTGAGATTGCCGTGATTTTTATTGGCCTGACGGTATTGCTGAAAGCCGGCCAGCGGGTTGTCGGTGAAGTTGTCCGGCAGGTTCTGGTAAAGCTTCCAGGTGACGCCGGCTTCCTGCAGGCGTTCCGGGTAGGTCGTCCAGGTCCAGCCGCTGCGGGGCGAATCCAGAGAGTCGAAGCGGTTGCGGGTGGACGGGCCATTGCCCAGCCCAAAGGGGTCGTTGGTGCCGCTCCAGTGGAACAGGCGGTTGGTATTGGTGCCGCCGTGCAAGGCGCAGTGATAGGCGTCGCAGAGCGTGAAGGCATCGGCCAGGGCCGCCTGGAAGGCGACTTCCTGTTCCTGGTAATAGCCCATGGAGCGGTCGGTTTTTTCTGCGGGCCATTGCGTCATGCGGCCGCTGTCCCAGGCTTTCTGGGCATCCGGATAGTCGTGCGGCGTGCCCAGCACGCGCTGGGCATTGCCTTTTTCGCTATCCAGGTGATAGGGCATGACGATGCGCTTGCCATTGGACTGTTCCCAGACGCTGCGGCCATCGGGCAGGGGAATCGTGAAACGGTCGGCAAAGCCGCGCACGCCCGGCAGGGTGCCAAAGTAGTGGTCGAAAGAACGGTTTTCCTGCATCAGGATCACGACGTGTTCCACGTCGCGAATGGTGCCGGTGCGGTTGTTGGCCGGAATGGCCAAGGCCTTGCGGATGGCCGGCGGAAAAGAGGCCAGGGCGGCGCTGCCGCCTGCGCCGTACAGGGTGCTGCGCAGAAAGCTGCGTTTATCGCGGGAAAAACCCGGGTGTGCTTCGTTCGTCATTGTGTGGTGAGAAATGGCTGGAGTGAAGGCAAAAATGTTCCTGGCCATATGGTCGGTGCCACGGGTGAAGCAGGCATGACGGCTAAGGTAAAAAACCTGATCGCCTAATCAAGGTTTTTGTTGTGTTCGGGCATAAAAAAAGCAGGCGGCCAGATCCGGCCTGAGGGGGCGGGTGGCTGCCTGCAAAGCCGCCGCCGTCCGAATGGACGGGTGCCTGTCGGGCGGCGGCGGTAGGGGACGAATACGTAATACGTGGATTAAGCGTGTGTACTGGCGTGCTCAGGCCTGGCCCATGGCCGGGTCGCTGATGGAATCCCTGCCGGTTTCGACGCGGCCGGCAAAGCGCCGCGACCAGCCGGGCAGGCCGTCGATGGTGACGGTGAAGTCATACCAGTGGCCACAGTCCGAGAGATCCCAGTGCTGCTCCGCCAGGCTGAGGGCGCCGACCTCCATCTCCCAGCCCGCGCCGGTAAAGTAGGCATTGGCCTGGATATGGGCGCGGAAATCGGTCTTGCCGCGATTGAGCGCCTGCAGATAGACATTGCCGTTGGCGATGTCGTAGCACACCCGGATTTCCGGGTTAACGGCGTCCGGCAAGGCCAGGGCATTCACATCGCCCTGGAAATGACGGTGGTAGCCGTTGGGCCCCAGCACCCAGAGGTCATAGGTGCCGTTATCCTGTTCGGCGGCATTCCAGAAACCGTTGAGCTGTTTGCCCGGTTCCACGGTATAGCGGCGCGGGACGCGGTCCAGGTGTTTTTTGTCATACACATGGAACACCCCGGCCTGGGTGCCGGTATTGGAGAACATCAGCCAGAGGCCGCCGGCAGAGACATCGGCGCGGGCGCTGGTGTGCATTTCATAAGGCAGCGCGCGTGACGGACGAATGGCGAGCGGCTGCACGGGCAGCGACTGGTTGTTGACGCTGGGCACCGGAACCTGGGACAGACGGTCCTGGGTGGCGCGCAACTGATCAACCGCCTGCTTTTCCAGTTTCACCAGTTCCGGCAGCGGGCCATGGTTGGGGGTGGAAAAATCGAAGCAACTGGTCAGGTCGCCCAGCACGGCGCGGCGCCAGGGGCTGATATTGGTTTCGGCGACACCGAAGCGGGCTTCCAGAAAGCGCAGCACCGAGGTGTGGTCGAAAGCCTGTGAGTTGACCCAGCCGCCCCGGCTCCAGGGGGACACGATATACATGGGCACGCGCGGGCCCGGGCCGTACACCTTGCCATCCTGGCCATCCTGGCGCGAGGGCACCAGGTGATGATCCAGCGTGGAATCCACCGTGGTGTCACCGATCAATTGGCCGTCCGCGTCCAGCGAGGGGGCGGCGGGCGGCGGCAGGTGGTCGAAGAAACCGTCGTTTTCATCAAAGTTGATCAGGAGCACGGTCTTGCTCCAGATGTCCGGGTTGGCCGTCAGCGCGTCCAGGACTTCCGAGATATACCAGGCGCCCTGGATCGGGCTGGAGGGGCCGGGGTGTTCGGAATAGGTGGCGGGGGCGACGATCCATGACACCTGGGGCAGGGTGCCGCTGGCGACGTCGTCGCGCAGCGCCTGCAGAAAGCCGCCGTCCGGCATGGTATTGGCCACGCCCTTGTAGAGCGGGTTGCCCGCGTCGAAGGCGGGTTCCCAGGCCGGGTACGGGCTGCCGTCACTGCGATTGCCATGCTGCTCGTTGGCGCGGCGGTACTGGCGGAAGCCTGCCAGGGAGTTGTCGGTGAAATTGTCAGGCAGGTTCTGGTACACCTTCCAGGTGACGCCAGCTTCCTGCAGGCGTTCCGGGTAAGTGGTCCAGGTCCAGCCGCTGCCGGAGGCGCCCAGCGCGTCATCCTGGTTCTGGGTCGAGGGGCCGCCGTGCGTGCCCTGCGGATCGTTGGTGCCGGTCCACAGGAACAGGCGGTTGGTATTCGTGCCGCCATGCGTGGAGCAATGGTAGGCGTCACAAAGGGTGAAGGCATCGGCCAGCGCGACCTGGAAGGCGACTTCTTGCTCCTGGAAATAGCCCATGGAGGTGTTGGTCTTGTGGCGCGGCCATTGATCCATACGGCCGCTGTCCCAGGCCTTCTGGGCGTCAGGGTAGTTATGCGGCGTGCCGCTGACGCGCTGCGCGTTGCCCTGTTCGCTGTTCAGGTGATAAGGCAGGACGATGCGGTTACCGTTGGACTGTTCCCAGACACTGCGGCCGTCTGGCAGCGGAATGGTGATGCGGTCGGCGAAGCCGCGCACGCCGGGAAGGGTGCCGAAGTAGTTATCGAAAGAGCGGTTTTCCTGCATCAGAATGACGACGTGTTCGACGTCATTGATGGTGCCGGTGCGGTTGTTGGCCGGAATGGCCAGGGCCTTGCGGATGGCCGGCGGGAAGGCGGCCAGGGCGACGCTGCCGCCAGCGCCGTAGAGGGCGCTGCGCAGGAAATGCCGCTTGGGGGCAGAAGCGGGGGCGGTGTGTTTTGCCATGGTGATCGTTATCTAGCGGTGGCAATGCGTTCAGGGGGCGCAGCGCAGGTCGGGGCGCGGCGTTTCCGGGTCGGTGGGATGAGTCGGCGTTTCGGTATCACCGCCGTCGCCGCCCGTGCCGTTATCGCTGTCACTGCCGCCGCCGCAGGCCGCCATCAGAGAGACAAGGGCCAGCGAGGCCAGGGTCATGGGAATACGGCGCAGCCAGGAGGGAATAGGAGAGGAAAAAATCATGATCGTTGCTCGCTTTATTGCAGGAGTTCACGCACGGATT
>NZ_JBQEKA010000037.1:0-2856 GCF_052103615.1 Kerstersia sp.
GCTCAGGCCTTCGGGCTTTAGCGTTTGACTGTCCTACTTATGGGGGTCAGTTCAGGTGAAGGCAGCGGCTTTTTTTTATGTGTGGTGGCGAGGGCGGAATTGAAGTGGTGTGGGTTGTGGTGGGGGATTTTGATCAAGCTATCGCCGAAATTCTCTAATTTATTCAGGTGAAGTTGCTCGCTTTAGTAGCCTATAAACGCTGTTCAAGGCTTGAAGCAATAGTCGATAACCTCGTTGAATCCTACTTCCTCTCGCGAAAGCTTAACTTCTAGCTCGTCTAAGTACGCGACGCTAGGTAGCGTATCACACGCGGATATGTCAACTGAAAATCCGGCCGAATAGTTCTTGCCAATCCTAGAAAGCTCAGAACTTAACTGACACAAAATATTATCTCTGAGAAAAAGCTGGTTTTTCCTAAATCGGATAAGCCTGTGGCAATCAAAAAAATCGGAGCGCTTTGATGAGTCATATTTCCTACCGTTCCAGCCAGTTTCTCGGGTGGCGCGATACAAGGCCCATTCTTGAGTTTGATTCCATACGCTAAAATCGAAATAAGTTGTTGGGCTCGGGTTTTCGTGTGTGGCTATAGGATGGAAATTAGTTGCTTCGAACTGGTGTTTGTCAAGTACAGTTAGAACCCTGTTCTGTGCGGATAGCATGTGTTTGATCGAGGTGGGCATGTGGAATCGGATAATACCTTTAGAATCCAGCATTCTTAATTCTCTCGGAAACTCTTCATCGTCTTTATCCCAGTTTCTCTGAGTGCATTTCGGTAGCCATTGAAAATATTTATTAAATAGACGGAAAATTCTGTTTGGGCTTAGAGCACCAATGGCGATCATCTTTTTTTCATCATCATCATCTTCTTCATAGATAAAGTAATACGCTTTCCCATATCCAATCAGTGATCTTGCTATCTCCTCTATCAGATCTAGTATCGTCTCCTGAATTGAATGTCGCGAATACCTTGTCTTAACATTGCTGAGTAACCATTTCAGGATCTCTTCATTGTTCGAAACTATCTCGAATATGTTTTTGCGTCGATGATTAGTGTAGTGGAATAGCTTGGCAAAATCCTCGTCAAACATCCTGCGATTGAAGCTGGGACGACGTTCTTCTGTTTTGGCAAAAATTCTGTCTAATAGTCCGATTTTTTCTTCACAAAAGTGGCGTCGCTGCGAGGGTTCTCCGCTAGTAATCTTCATGATTCGCCTCTGCATCATTTTCCTGCAATGAACGAGCCAGTTCGGAAATCTGACGGTCAATTTCGAAATCTATTAGCTCAAGATGCGGCACAACTTGAGTAGCTAAAAATAGATGAGATGGGTCTGAGTGAGATCTTATAAACTCTCGGACGATTCTGTTTGGATGCTGTTGTGCTCGCCCCATACCAAACTGGTCTCCAAATCCATCATGTTCAGCACGATTTTCAAACGACATTTTCCACTTCGTTCTGATCATGTCTCGCGGTGAGGCGCTCATGCTGAAACTATGAGAATTTGATAATAATAATATCCGCTTAAAATAGGCCTGCCGATCTGGAGCACGCTCAATCCATTTTTCGAACTCTTTAAGGGCGTAGTTGGGCAATGCGGAGTTGTCGAAGTATGCGCCGTATAGAATGGAGAAACCTAAAATCGTTGATATGTCATTGAGGGACGTAGAAATTAAATGCAATCTGAATTCTTGTTCTACGTTTAATGATGGATCAACAAACTTCGAGTCTGATGCCAAAATTGCTAGAGCGAGGAACATAGGTAGGATTTTGCTAAGCGATCCAACATCGTTATTCTCGATCGCGCTAATGGCTGCTTCAGCTAATTCGAAATAAATCTGTCCGAAATGGTCGGGCAATTCGTCGTTGTGATTTTCCTCGAAAACATGTCCGACCATGGCACCACTGCCCAACATGGCGATTGCATCTCCACGGGCAGCAATGATTTTATCTGACATAGCAGCGGTATCAATCTGAGGTATGGCGTAGCAGTCCTCGCGATAATGAGCATATCGCTGGTATCTGGTCAGGAGTTCGCCTATCTCCTCCAACCTTCGAGGCAGTTTCCAATGGGTATGCAAACATCCTAAAACGACCTGCGTCGCAGCCTCAGTCATTTTAAATTTTGTAAGTGCTCGCGCAAATTCTGGAACCGTTTCTTGTAAGAAGTGGCAAATGGCGGGGAGAATATCTGCGTAATGCTTTAACAGTTTCTGGACTGTCAACTGTTGAACATATTTCGGCTTAGATAGCCGTCGACCTTCAATGTCTTTCTCAAAATCAATACGAACAATGATGAAGGAAAGTTCCACTTGCAAGAAAGCCGGAAGTCGACGAAGAGATTGTTCATTCCACTCGTCTGCGTTAAAGAACCGTTCGAGTTCTTTCTCGAATATGATCATCTTTCGGAGAGTTTCTAAGATTAGGTGACAGCCTAGGGCGGCCCAAGTGTCCGCCAAGCCTATCGTTAACTTTTTTGTCTCGCCATCCTTCACCGCGTTCAAAGCGGAAAAAGCCTGCTCAATAATTCTTTTGTAAATCATTAATTCTTGCATGCCAACGTCAAATTGAAGCTGTTCTGCATATGATGCGATGCGTGTTGAAAGGCGACTGATGAGGGTCAGAGCAAGATTCAAATCGCCTGCTTCAAATGCGAGTTCAACATGACACGCTAACTTGTCTGTAATCTCTTTTTCAAGCCACTGATGGTCTGGCTTTTCTTCAACGAGCATCTCTTGGTTGCTCATGTTTAGAGCCATTGACGTTGCACTGTCGCCTGCCAGAAACCATTGTTTGTGTTTGCGTCGTCTTGGAAACCAGTAGCTTCCTTGATCAATTGTGTGTTTCTTATGCAGGTAATG
>NZ_JBQEKA010000037.1:2866-30679 GCF_052103615.1 Kerstersia sp.
TGTAAAAGTAGGATCGTATAGCTGTCGGTAAGCGCAGGTAGGTTGTCCTCTAGCCTTTCCTTGTCCGCTTTGAGGCGGTCGTCGATATAGTAGATTTGACCAAGAGCGAGGCGTGCCGACCGAGAGTGATGGTTGGCTAAAGAAACTGAGTTATGAGGCTTTGCAGCGGCTTCGATGTGACGCGAAATGCTGGGGAGTATCTCGCTTCGAACCAGAATCTTAAGGTCAAAGAAATTGAAAAGCCTCTGCCCCAGTGGAAAGAGTGCTAGCACACTAATTATGGTTAGAATCGAACCGATGCAATAAATTAGTACGCCAGGTTCAACTCCAAACATTGGCAGTGCGGTTGCTGTTAGACAAAAAATAGCTGAGAAAATTAATATTCGAGAATATGCGCTACCTACATGCTCTGATGTGAGCAGTTGGATGATATCTCGGCGAAGTCTTGTGTACCCTGAGCTAAGTATGATGCCGATTGTGGCGAAATAGATAGAGAAGATGGCTGTTAATAATTGAGAATAAAGCCTAAGTTGTTCTATCCTGAATTCTGGGTCATACGCGGTGAATTTTGAAAGCCAAGATGTTTTGCCTTCGACTTGGCTCTCGACGAAATTCAGCGTTAACAAAAATAAAATGGCCCAAAACATCCCTCTTATGAAAGTCCATGCAAAGGATGTTAGGGTTCGGATGTTGGCGACAGTTGTGGTGACAGAGACCCTTCTCCTGTAAGCGATACGCTCAGAAAAGAAAGCAATCTTTTTTATCCATGCTCTAAGCTTCCAAAACCAAAGCTTAGAACTCACCCAGACTTTAATTCGGTCATTCAAGGTGTTCACCTCCTTTGGTGTATGGTGTAGTACAAAACCCGGCGACAGCCTATCCTGCACTAGCTTCAATCACCTATATTTTCTTCGTCATGACTAAGCTTTTGGGCTTGCCAAGGCACTACGCGGTTGCACAAATTCTTCGAGGTCAATGTCCCCGTCGATGAACCGTTGAGTCTGTTCTTCATCTGTTGTACGGAGCGAGAATCCCTCCAAACCGACAGAAGCGCGTGCTTAATTAACGGCCGCTACACGCCGGTCACGTTCGGCATCGGGTATCGTTTTACTTAGTTCCGTTTCGTGCGAACCCATCTCCGCCATGGTTGTCTCGCATGCTTTAGGTAACGCTATTTTATAAGGTGTGGGTATTTTTTGGTGTTTTGTCGAGAAAGCAGGCAAAAAGGTTGCACGCAGCAATTGTTTTTGCACCTATCCATAGGTCTTCCCGATTGGCCACGATACGGGCTACTTGATATTGCAGGTATTTCCCAACGGGGTCTTGTCTTTGTGGGTTCTCCACCCAGGTCAGCAGGAACCTCGGGGGCAGGGGTTACGGGCCGATAGCCCTGAATATCTACTCCCAGGCGTAACGTGTGGGCGCTCCTGCCGAGTCAAAGGGGGCCTGTAGGGACGCGGGCTGCAAGCCGAAGAAGACATTAGGCACGGCACGCTCCTAACTCTTTTGGTGTTCATGCTCCCTGCCAGTGCATTGATTGGGCTTGTTTCGCATCATCCGGTTCTCGACTGCGTGATGGTTTGCCGCTGTAAAGGGTCTTGATGCAGTAGAGCGTGTGCCTGGTTAGCCCGGATTGGCCTTGAATTGAGTAGTCATCGCCGTGCATTCAGGCCCATGGGCCTGATCCCTATAACAGTTTGAGCGGCTGTGTTCACGCCGCAGCTGGCCTAGGCGATAAGTGCTTTCCACGTGACAAGGGAGTCTTGGCAAGTGCCACCATGCAGGTGCTGCCGAACTCATTGCGCAGCATCACTGTCTAGAAACAGTTGCTAAGCAAGGGTACACGTTTTGAGGAAATCCCTAGTGCTAGGGAAAGACTAAAAATCGCGCTAGATGTTTGTGAACACTAGGGATTTTTAAGTGGTGCCCGGGGCCGGAATCGAACCGGCACGCCTTGCGGCGGGGGATTTTGAGTCCCCTGCGTCTACCAATTTCACCACCCGGGCAGGCTGGTCGCGAACACATGAATTGTGCTGCGGGAGATGCGAAGACGATAATTATATGTGGTTTATGGCAGATTGACCACGGTTGCGTGGAAACTTACAGGCTTTTCGTTATGTTTGTGATGTTCCCAAACGCCAGCCACGCTTGGAAATCCCGTAGCGTTCGCGGGGCAATCCGGCAGCCTGCCCCGCCTGGCGGCAGGAAGGGGCTGCCGCCAGGCGGGCTGTTTACTTCTTTTCGGGCAGGAACCAGTTCAGTAGCAGCGCGCTGATGCCGCCAGTGGCCACGCCGGATTCCAGGACGTTTTTGATGGCTTGCGGCAGGTGGCTGAGGATTTCCGGGACTTGCGAGACGCCCAGGCCCAGCGCCAGCGAGACGGCGATGATGAGCAGGGCGCGGCGGTCGAGGTCTATGCCGGCCAGGATGTTGATGCCGGAGGCGGCAACAGCGCCGAACATGACCATGGCGGCGCCGCCCAGTACGGGTTCCGGGACAGCTTGCAGGACGCCCGCGACGCTGGGGAAGAGGCCCAGGACGATGAGCATGCCGGCGATCCAGATGCCGATGTGGCGGCTGGCGATGCCGGTGAGCTGGATGACGCCGTTGTTTTGCGCGAAGACGGAGCTGGGGAAGGTGTTGAAGACGCCCGCCAGCAGGGAGTTGGCGCCGTTGACGAGGACGCCGCCTTTGATGCGTTGCATCCATACCGGCCCGTCCACCGGTTCCCGCGAGACTTTGCTGGTGGCGGTGATGTCGCCAATGGCTTCGAGCGAGGTGACGAGGTAGATGATGAGCATGGGCACGAAGAGCGACCAGGAAAAGCCCAGGCCGAAGTGCAGCGGGGTGGGGATCTGGAAGAGCGCGGCTTCGCGGGCGCCGGTGAAGTCCAGGCGGCCCATCCAGCCTGCCACGATGTAGCCCAGGAGCAGCGCCAGGACGAGGGCTGCGCTGCGCACCCAGACGACGGGCACGCGGTTGAGCACGATGATGGTGCCCAGGACCAGGCCGGAGAGGATCAGGTTTTCACCGTTGGCGAAGGTGCCTTGCTGCATGGCGCTAAAGCCGCCGCCCATGCTGATGAGGCCGACTTTGATGAGGGTCAGGCCGATGAGCAGGACGACGATGCCGGTGACCAGCGGCGTGATGAGCCGTTTGATGAAGGGCAGGATGCGCGATACGCCCATCTCGATGAAGGATCCGGCAATGACCACCCCGAAGATGGCCGCCATGACGGCTTCCACTGGCGTGCCCTGTTTGACCATGACGCTGCCGCCAGCGATCAGCGGGCCGACGAAGTTGAAGCTGGTGCCCTGGACGATCAGCAGCCCGGCGCCCAGCGGGCCGAAGCGGCGGCATTGCAGCCAGGTGGCGATGCCGGAGATGACCAGCGACATGGAGACGATGAGTGTCGTGTCGCGGCTGGAGACGCCCAGCGCTTGGCAGATCAGCAGGCCAGGGGTGACGATGGGCACCAGAATGGCCAGCAGGTGTTGCAGGGCGGCAATGAAGGCGACTGGCGGGGCGGGGCGGTCGTCAGGGCCATAGATCAGGTCCTGGCGCGGCGCTTCGGCGGGCGCGGCAGTTTGGGGCAGTGGGGCGGTTTGCATGACGGGAAAGCCGGTCAAAGCGCAGCATTTTAACGGGCTGGACGGGTTTGGGGCTGTTTGCGGCGGCGCTAGCCCTTGAAATCGCTGTCTGAGTCCCCATAGATAAAGAATTCCGGTGCGGGTTGAGTCAGTGCCCGGCCGTTCTCTATCCATTTTCAAGTGTCAGAAAGTACGATGAGCCAAAACGCGACGTCTTCCTCCCCCGAAACTCTGGGTTTCCAGGCCGAGGTGAAGCAGCTGCTGCACCTGATGATTCATTCCTTGTATAGCAACAAGGAGATTTTCCTGCGTGAGCTGGTGTCCAATGCGTCCGATGCCTGCGATAAGCTGCGCTTCGAGGCGATTGACCATCCTGAGCTGCAGGAAGGCGGCGCCGAGCTGGAAATCCGCGTCGATTTCGACAAAGAAGCCCGCACGGTCACGATTTCCGATAACGGTATCGGTATGTCGCGTGACGAGGTGATTGCCAATCTGGGGACGATTGCCCGTTCCGGCACCAAGGAATTTTTCTCGCAGCTGACTGGCGATAAGCAGAAAGATGCGCAGCTGATCGGCCAGTTCGGCGTGGGTTTCTATTCTTCTTTCATCGTCGCCAGCAATGTGGTGGTGACCACGCGCCGCGCCGGTTTGGCCGCGGATCAGGCCGTGCGTTGGGAATCCGCCGGGGAAGGCGAATTCACCGTGACGGCAGCCGAGAAGGCCGGCCGCGGAACGGAGATTGTGCTGCATCTGCGTGAAGGCGAAGAAGAGTTCGCCGACGGCTGGCGCCTGCGCAGTATTCTGCGCCGTTATTCCGACCATATTTCCCTGCCCATCCTGATGCGCAAGGAAAAGTGGGACGAGGAAAAGAACGAGCAGATCAAGGAAGACGAGTGGGAAAGCGTGAACCAGGCCAGCGCCTTGTGGACGCGCAGCAAATCGGAAATTACCGAGGAGCAGTACCGCGAGTTTTACAAGCATGTGTCGCATGATTTCGAGGATCCGCTGGCCTGGACCCACAATCGCGTGGAAGGCCGCAGCGAATATACCCAGCTGCTGTATGTGCCGCGCCATGCGCCCTTCGATATGTGGGACCGTGATAGCCGCCATGGGCTGAAGCTGTATGTGCGCCGTGTGTTCATCATGGAGGACGCCGAGCAGCTGTTGCCTTCGTATCTGCGCTTCGTGCGCGGGGTGATCGACTCTGCCGATCTGCCGCTGAATGTGTCGCGTGAAATCCTGCAGGAAAGCCGCGATGTGAAGGCGATCCGTGACGGTTCCACCAAGCGCATTCTGTCCGTGCTGGAAGACATGGCGGAAAACAAGAAGGACGATTACGCGGTGTTCTGGGAAGCCTTTGGCCAGGTGCTGAAGGAAGGCGCGGGTGAAGACCAGGCCAATCTGACGCGTGTGGCGGGCCTGCTGCGCTTTGCTTCGACGGCAGGCGAGGGCGCGGCGCAGATCGTGTCGCTGGCTGATTATGTGGGCCGCATGAAGGAAGGCCAGGACAAAATCTATTACCTGACGGCGGATAACTACAGCGCTGCGGCCAGCAGTCCGCACCTGGAGCTGTTCCGCAAGAAGGGGATAGAGGTGCTGTTGCTGACGGATCGCATCGACGAGTGGATGCTGTCCTATCTGCGTGAGTTCGAAGGCAAGCAATTGGCGTCCGTGGCCAAGGGCGGCGTGGATCTGGAAAAGCTGGCCGACGAAGAGGAAAAGAAGCACCAGGAAGAAGTGGCCGAAAAGTTCAAGCCGCTGGTCGAGCGTTTGCAAACCGCGCTGGGCGAGAAGGTGAAGTCGGTGCGCGTGACGGCGCGTCTGGTGGATTCTCCTTCCTGCGTTGTGGTCGAGGAAAACGAACTCAGCCCGCATCTGCTGCGCATGCTCAAGGCCGCTGGCCAGGAAGCGCCGGTGATCAAGCCGGTGCTGGAGATCAACCCTGACCACCCGCTGGTGGCGCGTGTGGGCGAGGCCGATGAGGCCACGTTCAATGATTGGGCCGAGTTGCTGCTGGGCCAGGCGCTGTTGGCCGAAGGGGGCCAGCTCAACGACCCGGCCGAGTTCGTCAAGCGGCTCAACCAGTTGTTGTTGGGTTAATGTTGCTGGGTTAATGCAGCTGGACTAATGCAGCGGGATTGGTCCAGCGGAATGATGCGGCTGAATGATGCGCTTGGATTAGGGCCGCTGGTTTCAGCCGCTGGATTCAGGCCAACTGATGGCTGCGCCGCCCAGGCAGCGCAGCCGCTAGGATGGCGGATCGAGCCGCCTGTCAGAGTGTTCTGGCAGGCGGCTTTGTCATGTCTGGGGGGAGCGTGCTGCCCGTGGAGTGGCGGTTTATTGGTGGCCCCGGACCAGGGTCACGGTCCAGATACCCAGCAGCATGAAAATCAGCGAGCCGCAGACATGCAGGGTCAGCATGCCGGCAGACCAGAGCAGCTGGCCGTTGCGCAGCAGGGTCAGCAGTTCGCCGGTAAAGGTGGAGAAAGTGGACAGGCCGCCAGCCAGGCCGGTGATGATGAAAAGCCGCCAGGCGGTGGGCAGTTCGGCGACGAGGCTGGCATAGCCGATGGCGCAGCCGATGATGTAGGCGGCAATGAGGTTGGCCGCCAGGGTGCCCATGGGGATTAGTGGCACCAGGCTGTTGAATAGCACGCTGAGACCAAAGCGCGCCAGTGCGCCTAGGGAGGCGCCGGTGCTGATGGCAATGATGATGGTCAGGGCATTCATGGCGGAGGGCCGGGCAGGAGGGGGTGGCGTTTTGGCGGCGCTCAGGCAGCGTCTGGCGGGTCTGGCAGCGCGAGCCGCAGTGCGCCGCAAGGCGGTGCCTGGACGCGCCAGGCCAGCCAAGCGTCTATTTCCTTTTTAACGCTTTTCCGGGCGTTTTCCCAGCCGGGCGTGGTCTGCGCAGCACCAGGTTTCGCCGCTTTTCAGCAGGGCGTCAGAACGCGGCAGATAGATGTGGCAGTGGGCGCAGCGCACCATGGGTTCGTTGGTGCTGCCTGGCCCCCCCTGGCGCGCGCGCTGCGGGGCGGGGGCGGCTTTGCGTTGAAGCTTATGGCTGGCAAGCAGGCGGGCAAGAATCATTGCGCCAAGAATCAGCAGCAGCCAGAACAGTATTTTTCCCATGGTTTACAGGTTCCCATGCAGGGCGACGTAAAGGGCAAAACCGCCGCCCAGGTAGATCAAGGCAAGAAAGCCGGCGCCGGCCAGTGTCCAGCGCACCGCAACACGGCCGCGCCAGCCCCAGGCGCGGCGGCCGACGAGCAGCATGCCGAAGGTCAGCCAGGCCAGCAGGGTGAAGATGGTTTTCAGGTCCAGCGGCAGCGCCTGGCCGGTCAGGGTGGCGGAAATCAGCGCACCGGAGATGACGGCCAGCGTCAGCGCGCCAAACCCCAGGGCGATCAGGCGGAACAGCAGTTTTTCCTGGATCAGCAGCGGCGGCATGGCATCCAGGGCGCGCGCGAACAGGGCATCGAACCAGTTATTGCCGATGTTGCGCGACGGCGCCTGCAACTGGCGGTCCAGCAAGGTCATGAGCACTGCTTGCAGCGCTGCGATGATGACCAGGCCATAGGAAGCCAGCGCAATCAGCAGATGGGCGCGCAGCCAGGGTTCGCTGGCCGGCAGCACCGGGTAGGTGATGGGGGCGATGATGGGCACGAAAGCGCTGAGCGCCGCGGTCGGGTACAGTAGCAGCTTCAGGCCGTCCAGCGGTTCGCGCAGGCTTTCCAGCCAGAAGATGATCATGCCCAGCCAAAGCGAAGCCGATGCCGCGATGGCCCAGTTGATCTGAAGCGCAGGCCCGGACAGCATGTCCTGCTGCAGGCCCAGGCCGTGCAGCAGCAGCGCCAGCGGCAGGCCGTAGCGAGGTTCGCGCGGTTGCCAGGGTTCGGCCTCGGCGCGCGCCAGCGAGCGCCAGGCATGCAGCCCCAGGCTGGCATACAGCAATGTGGCCGCTACGTGAAATACAATGTCGTAAGGCATAGATGCCATTATGCAGAGACAGGTTGCGGCAGACGCGTCAAATGACAGCGCGCCGGACCAACTAATGAACCGATAAGTGTAAGCGAAACCCCTGCCATGCTCGACAATCTTACCCAGCGCCTTTCGCGCGTGGTCAAAACCCTGCGCGGCGAAGCGCGCCTGACAGAAGCCAATACGCAGGAAATGCTGCGCGAAGTGCGCCTTGCCCTGCTGGAGGCGGACGTCGCCTTGCCGGTGGTCAAGGACTTCGTGGCACGCGTCAAGGAGCGCGCGCTGGGGGCCGATGTGGCCGACAGCCTCAACCCCGGCCAGGCGCTGGTGGGGGTGGTGCACAAAGTCCTGACCGAATTGATGGGCGGCGATCTGGGCGTAGAAGCCGGTGAGCTGTCGCTGGCCGTGCAGCCGCCCGCCGTGATCCTGATGGCGGGTCTGCAAGGGGCCGGTAAAACCACCACAACAGGCAAGCTGGCGCGCTGGCTGTCCGAAGGCGGCCATACCCATGGCGGGCGCAAGACCGGCAAGAAAAAAGTGCTGGTGGTCAGCGCCGACGTTTATCGTCCGGCGGCTATCGAACAGTTGCGCACCGTGGCCGAACAGGTGGGCATTGATTGCTTGCCGTCCGATCCCAGCCAGAAGCCGCTGGATATTGCCCGCAATGCGGTCGATCATGCCCGCCGCCATCATTACGATGTGCTGATTCTCGATACCGCTGGCCGTCTCGGTATTGATGAAGCCATGATGCAGGAAATCAAGGCGCTGCACGCTGCCGTGTCGCCGGTGGAAACCCTGTTTGTCGTCGATGCCATGCAGGGCCAGGATGCGGTCAATACGGCCCAGGCTTTCGGCAATGCGCTGCCGTTGACGGGCGTGGTGCTGACCAAGCTCGATGGCGATGCGCGTGGCGGTGCCGCTCTGTCGGTGCGCCATGTCACCGGCAAGCCGCTGAAATTCGTTGGTGTGTCCGAAAAGCTCGATGGCCTGGAGCCTTTCCACCCCGAACGCATGGCGCAGCGCGTGCTGGGCATGGGCGACATTGTGTCGCTGGTCGAGCAGGCGCAGAAAAATATCGACATTGCTGAAGCGCAGAAGCTGGCTAGCAAGATCAAGTCCGGCGATAAGTTCGACCTGAATGATTTCCGCGAGCAGCTGTTGCAGGTGCGCAAGCTGGGCGATATGGGTTCGCTGCTGGAAAAATTGCCGGCCCAGTTCCAGGCGGCTGCCGGGCAGTTGCAGGGCGGCCAGGCGGAAAAGCAATTGCGCCGCACCGAAGGCATTCTGAACTCCATGACGCCGCAGGAGCGCGCCAAGCCGGAGTTGCTCAAGGCATCGCGCAAACGCCGGATTGCGGCTGGCGCAGGCGTGCCGGTGCAGGAAGTGAACCGCATGCTCAATCAGTTTGAGCAGATGCAGGGCATGATGAAGCAGATGAAAAAGGGCGGCATGGCGAAGATGATGCGCGCCATGGGCGGCCTGAAAGGCCTGGGCCGCCTGGGCGGCGGCGGCTTCCGTTAAAGCGGCCGGGCTGGCGGGGGCGGGAGTGTCCAGGCCGCCCCGGCAATCTCCTGACAGCGGCAACCTTCTGGCAGGTATTCTGGTAAGTAATGAAAAAGGCAGGCTCCCAGGCGCCGGCGGTTGGGGTGGTCTGCGCGAGGCCGCAGCGGCAGGAAGAATCAGCCGCCGCCGACCGCCACCACCAGTTCCACGGTATCGCCTTCGGCCAATTGCGTCTGGCCGTGCAGGCTTTTGGGCACGATCTCGCCGTTGCGTTCCACGGCCACGCGTTTGCCGGTGTGGCCCAGGGCTTCCAGCAGGCCGGTGACGCTCAGCGTGCTATCGAAAACGCGGTCTTCACCGTTCAGTGTGATGTGCATGCTCATTTCCTCCTGAAAATCAGATCCCAGACGCCGTGGCCCAGGCGCAGGCCGCGGGTTTCGAATTTGGTTTGCGGGCGGAAGTCGGGGCGCGGCGCGTAAGTCTCGGCGGTATTGGCCAGCAGCTCGTTGCCGCTCAGCACTTCCAGCATTTGTTCCGCGTAGTTTTCCCAGTCCGTCGCACAGTGAATATAACCGCCAGGCGCAATGCGGCTGGCCAGCAGGGCAATGAACGCCGGCTGGATCAGGCGGCGCTTGTGGTGGCGCTTTTTGGGCCAGGGGTCGGGGAAGTAGATGTGCACGCCGGCCAGGCTGTCCGGGGCGATCATGTCGCGCACGACTTCGACGGCATCATGCTGGATGATGCGCACGTTTTGCAGCTCGGATTCCTCGATGCGCTTGAGCATGGCGCCGACGCCGGCGTTGAAAACTTCCACGCCCAGGAAATTGTCGTCCGGGCGGGCCAGGGCGATGCGTTCGGTGGTTTCACCCATGCCGAAGCCGATTTCCAGCACCATGGGCGCGGCACGGCCGAAGATCGGGGCGAAATCGGCCTGGCGGGGCGCGTAGCTGACGGACCATTTCTCCAGCAGCGTTTCCAGCGCTTCGCGCTGTCCCTGGGTGATATGGCCGCGGCGGTGAACAAAGCTGCGGATGTGGGGGTTCGGGGTTTGCGGGTCTGTCACGGTGGACTCTGTCGTTATGCCGTTCGCGGGAACGGGGTGCAGTAATCGGTGGCAAATCGGGCTGGCGCAGGCAGGCCGGGCGGTATTCAGCCGTTCCTGCTTGTAGCCCTGCCTGTATCTTCGGGGCGCTATTTTAGGCTGTTGCCGCCGACTTTGGCGCTTGGCTGCCTGCAAGCGTGCCAAGCGCAGCCGTCCGCGTGCCGGGCGGCCGCCGGAAAAACCAGCGCGGGCCTGGCTGCGTACGGGGGCGCGCCATTCAGTCCGTTCCTTGCGCCAGGCGGCTCAGCGCGTCGGTATCAACAGTATCACGCTGCTCGGGCAACATGTGTTTCTCGGCATAGTTCCGCCAGATCGGGCTGTGCAGGAAATACAGGTACAGATCCGGGTCCAGGTGCCCCTCGCGGCACATCAAGGCCATGATGTGCAGGGATTCCGATAGGGTTTTGGCAGGTTTGTAGGGGCGGTCCGACGCTGTCAGGGCCTCGAAAATGTCGGCTACGGTCAGGATGCGGTCTGTCAGCGGCAGTTGCCCGGCGGGCAGGCGCCGGGGGTAGCCGCTGCCATCCATTTTTTCATGGTGGTTGGCGGCCATGTCCGGCACACGGGCCAGGGCATGCGGCCACGGCAGCTTCTTGAGCATGAGCAGGGTTTGCACCACATGGTCGTTGATGGCGAAGCGGTCTTCCTCGCTGAGCGTGCCGCGCCGGATGCCAAGGTTGTGCAGTTCCCCCAGGTGCTGTTGCTGGTCGGGCAGCGGCATATCGAAACCCTGGGTATTGGCCGGGTCTCCGGTTTGCACGGCAGGGCGGCGCGCGCCCCAGGGCACGATGTGTTCGTGGCGGTCGGCCAGCAGCGGTTCCGTGGCGGGCAAGGCAGGGGCGCAGGGCCGGCTGCTGGCCAGGCGCTGGGTTTCTTCGGTGGAAAGCCCGAGGCTGTCGTCGAAGTGGCGTTCCCAGGTTTGGGCAGCGATGGCATTCAAGCGGGCAATGGCAGCGTCGGCCAGGTTCTCGCTGCCGTTGTTGCAGCTGGCAACGAAACCGAAGTCGGCCAGCAGGGCCGTTTGCAGCTGGGCCTGCTGGCGGCGCGCCGCAGCCGGGTCGGCGCCATCGAGCTGTGCCTGCAGGCAGGCGATTTCGGCATCGCGCCAGAGCACTTCGAAGCGCATCCGGATTTCATGGATGCGGTTGTAGATGGTTTCGAGCTTGGTGGCTTTGTTGACGATATGTTCCGGGCTGATGATCTTGCCGCAGTCATGCAGCCAGGCCGCCAGATGAAACGCATAGCGCTCCGTGTCGTCCAGGCGGAAGCTGGCGTAGGGGCCGTCGTCTTCAGCCGCCAGCTGGTCGGCCAGCTGGATGGCCAGTTCGGGCACACGATGGCAGTGGCCGCCGGTATAGGGGCTTTTGGCGTCGATGGCGTCGGCCAGCACCTGAATGATGGCGTCAAAGAGCGCTTTCTGCGATTCGATCAGCTGGCGCATTTCAATGGCCACGGCCAGCATGCTCGACAGGCGGTTGGCGAAGGCCATGAATTCCGGGGTGGCGTAGGCCGGGTCATCGGGCTGGGCCAGGATCAGCAGGCCTTGCAGGCCGCCGTCGCGGCTGCGCAATTCAAACCAGCCCTGGCGCGGTTCCGTCGGGTTGGGCGAACCTTCCTGATGGGCGGGGCAGGGGTAGGGGAAGCGGGCTGCCAGCGTGCTTTGATCGCCGCGTGCGGCAATGCGCTCCATGGCTTCTTCTTCCGGTAGCCAGAGATAGGCGGCGCCGCCCTGGCAGCGGGTGGCTGATAGTAGCTTTTCGAGCAATTGCTCCAGCATTGCGCCTATCTGTTTTTCCGTGTTCAGGATGCGGCTGGTTTCCAGCAGGGCTTCCACGGTATCGCTCACGTCATTGACGGCAGCATTCAGCGTATTGATTTCCTGCAGGGAAGACTGCTTGACCGGCAGGCGCTGAAAATCAAAGCGCGAAAGCTGGCGCGTGCGCGCGGTGATGCGTTCGAGGTGGCGCGCGATGAAGGAGCCGCCGCGCCAGCCCAGAAACAGAAAGGGCAGGATCAGCAGGATGGAAATGAGGATCAGGCGCTGCTGGTGGCGTTTCAGGTTATGCAGCAGTTCATCGGTAGGCATGGCCAGCAGCAGTTGCAGCGGCGCTTCGCCCAGCGCGGTGAAAGGAATGGCCAGGCCCAGCCATTCCTTGCCGTCGGCCTGCAGCGCAACGACTTCATCGTGGGTGCCGCTTTGGTAGGTGCGGAGCAGGGCGTCGCGGTTCAGGGCTTCCAGCGGCCGCAAGGACACTGCGGCATCACCGCGGGCGGGCAAGGGCTGGTCTGTTTCTTCGAAGAGCGCCAGCATGTCCTGGTAAAGAATGACCTCGGCTT
This sequence comes from Kerstersia sp., assembly GCF_052103615.1. Taxonomy (NCBI): domain Bacteria; kingdom Pseudomonadati; phylum Pseudomonadota; class Betaproteobacteria; order Burkholderiales; family Alcaligenaceae; genus Kerstersia; species Kerstersia sp. Next base: position 15,377 of record NZ_JBQEKA010000037.1, read on the forward strand.
TTTCATCGACCAGCGCGATTTCCGTGCCGGGCGTCATGCGCAGCCTGTCCATGACATGAATCAGGTCGTCCAGGCCGATATCCATGCCAATGACGGCGTGGCTGTTGGCAGCCCGGCGCGACAGGCTGATGCCCACCTCCCGCGAGGAAAAAAACACATAGGGCTTGGAAATGACGGTAGAGCGGGTTTGCTGGGCCGCGTGGTACCAGTGGCGCAGCCTGGGGTCGAAGAAGTCGCCGGTGAGCAAGCGGCTGCTCAGCGGCTGGCTGTCGGCGTCGTAGTAGTCATAACGGCGCTGCTGGGTGCCGTCGGGGTTAGTCCGTATGGATTGCACCAGAAAGGCGGCGCCATCCTGGGCCTTGAAATGCTGGCGCAGAAAAGGGGTGTTGAGCGGGCGGACCAGCAGGAAGTCGCCGTCGTCATAGGCGACATAAATGGCGGTGATCAGGGGCGCAGCCAGCAAAGAGGCAATCAGCACATCTACCCGGGATAGCCGGCCCGCTTCGGAGCGGGCCGAGAGCAGCGGGTCGAACGTCAGGGTGCGCAGCAACGCGGACGCCGGTGCGGTCGTGCGCAGCGCGCGTTCATTGATGAGCTGGCCGGTTTCGCGCGCGGAACGCCAGGCCGCGTCCAGCAGGATCTGCCGGGTGCCCAGCCACCCAGCCGCTACCAGCACGGCAGCCATGAGAGCCATGGCGCTGACGATGATGCCTATCGTCGCATAACGGATGGGAAAGCCTTCGCGCGGTTTGGAGAACATGAGCCGTATGCTCCGACGGTGGCTGAGCCCGCAGCTCGGGGTCAGGCAGGCTGCGGGCGGTGCATGCACCGTCTATTAATGCTAATTCTGGGATTGTCCGCATCATACGATCAATTTGTCCTGGCGCTGCGGGTGTCTGCCGGGCGCATTCACCGGCATCGTGTTGCAAGCGGGCGCAGGCGCTGCTGCGGTAATGGCTTGAAATCCTGGGCACCGTATAATCTCAGGCTGATAAAGTTTGTTTCCGGTAATGGTGTCTGGCGGCGAAGCCTGCGGGATGCTCCCGGATGTGTGTTGTCCGCACGAGCCGGCCATGTCCGCCCGTGCTTCCCTTTCCAGGATGAACCTTGAGCCTGTCCGAGCTGCTTGCCCCTGTCGCCGATGATATGAAGTCGGTGGATGCCGTGATCCGGGCCCGGCTGAATTCCGATGTGGTGCTGATCCGTACCATTGCCGATTACATTATCAGTGCCGGCGGCAAGCGCATGCGGCCTGCGATGCTGCTGATGGTGGCGCGCGCGCTGGGCTACGAAGGCACGAACCACCATTTGCTGGCCGCTGTGGTGGAATTCATCCATACGGCCACCCTGCTGCATGATGATGTGGTCGATGAATCCGACCTGCGCCGCGGCCGCGATACGGCCAATGCCGTATTCGGCAATGCAGCCAGCGTGCTGGTGGGCGATTACCTTTACAGCCGTTCCTTCGAGATGATGGTGGCTGGCGGTTCCATGCGCACCATGTCCATCCTGTCGGGCGCCACGACAGTCATCGCCGAAGGCGAAGTGCTGCAACTGCTCAACGTGCATGACCCCGATGTGTCGGAAGAGCGCTATTTGCAGGTCGTGCGCTACAAAACCGCCAAGCTGTTCGAGGCGGCGACCCAGGTCGGCGCGGTGCTGGCTGGCGCTACGCCGGAGCAGGAAGAAGCCGCCGCGGCGTATGGCCGCCATATCGGCACGGCATTTCAGCTGATCGACGATGTGCTGGATTACGGCGGCGATGTGCAGGCGCTGGGCAAGAACGTCGGGGATGACCTGCGTGAAGGCAAGCCGACGCTGCCGCTGATTCGCGTCATGGAAGTGGGCACGGCTGAGCAAAGCCAGCTGGTGCGCAGCGCCATTGAAACCGGTGAAGGCGATTTTGCCGCGGTGGCCGAGGCGATTCACGCCACGGACGCTTTGCAGCATACGCGCCGCGCGGCGGATGCCGAAGCCCGCATTGCACGGGATGCGCTGGCGCAACTGCCGGATACGCCGTTCCGGGATTCGCTGCTGGCCTTTTGCGACTTTGCGGTGACGCGTAAAAGTTAAGCCCCGAAGTTGACAGCCGTAAAAATTCGATTTATAGTTGATTTCTTTCCGGGGTGTAGCTCAGCCTGGTAGAGTACTGCGTTCGGGACGCAGGAGTCGGAGGTTCGAATCCTCTCACCCCGACCACCTATCTTATCGGTAGGTCTGGTCACTCGGAAGAAATACAGAAACCACCCATGCTTGGCCTCGGTGGTTTTTTGTTGTCTGCGCGGTTTGCCTGTTTTGCTTGGCTGCCAGGCCCGAGGTCTGGCGGTTGCGGCCCGGGCCCGTGCTTGCCGCGCCGGCCCGGGCCGCCATGAAACGCGTCAGCGTTTGCGCCGGATCAGGGTGTGGCCGTTGACGATCACCATGCCGGAGAGCACCAGCACTGCGCCCATGATGAAGGATGCATCCAGGTGTTCATCCAGGATCAGCGCGCCCATGGCGACGCCGAACAGCGGGCTCATGAAAGACAGAATGCCCAGGCGGGCGGCCAGATAGCGGCGCAGCAGCCAGAACCAGGTGAAGTAGCTGAAGAAACAGACGATGATGGTCTGGAAGCTCAGGCTGGCCCAGGCCAAGGGGGTGCCATGGAAGCTGAGCTGGTCGGTGCCGTAGGCGAATGCCAGGGGCAGGGCACAGGCGCAGGCCAATTGGTAGAACAAGGTTTGCGAAGGCGGCGCTTCACTCAGCCGCGTCACCCGCACGGTAATCGTGGTCAGCCCCCAGGTCAGCCCGGCCGCCAGGCCGAATAGGTCGCCCAGCAGCGGGTTGGGGGCGGCCGCCAGGTTTTTCGGGTCCTGCGGGCCAAGAAATGTGATGACGATACCGGCGAAGGCCAGCGCGATGCCGGCCCATTGCAGACGCTGCAAGCGTTCTTCCGGCAGCTTGCAATGCAGGCCGATGGCCGCAAAGATGGGCGCGGTATATAGAAACACCGACATATGGGCGGCGCTGGTCCAGCGCAGGCCCAGCGCGACACACAGAAACTCCACGGAAAACAGCAGGCCGGCCACCAGCCCCGGGCCCAGGCCAATGCCGGGCAACCAGCGTTCGCGCAGGAACAGGCGGCTGCAAAACAGCACCAGAACGGCGGCAACGCCAGAGCGCAAGGCCACTTGCAGCACAGGGGCGACATCCGCCGCAATCGCCTTGATGGAGACCTGCTGCATGCCCCAGATCAGGCATAGCAGCAGCATGGTGGCCGTGGCGGCACCATCGACAGGTTTTCTTATTTGCATGGATTCAGCCGGGAGCAGCCGGACAGGGAGGGGGCCGGCATGCGGGATGACGCCACCTGCCAGGCATCACAGGGCGCGCTGGCGGGGTGGTCAGGGTTTGCCAGCAAGTATCCCCCATTGTGCGGGCGGGCCGCATTACGGGTTATCGCTACCATGAGGAAAACAGGGTTATTGCGCGGAAAAGGGCTGCCAGCCCGCTGGATCTGCGGCGGCAGTGCTAGTGGGAATCACTCGCGCCATTTTGATTGCTGAAGCCGTGACAATGGCAAGGGTTTTGTGCAAGATTGGCGCTATACAGCGTATTATTAAAAATTCGTTCGCTGTACACGCACCTTGCCCGCGCCACGCTGGCGCGGCGTTGTCATTTCCGCTCGTTGAGACCAGCATGCCGCATTATCGTTCCCGCACATCCACCCATGGCCGCAACATGGCTGGTGCCCGCGCTCTATGGCGCGCCACCGGCATGCAGGACGGCGACTTTGGCAAACCCATTATTGCTGTGGTGAACTCGTTCACCCAGTTTGTCCCCGGCCACGTGCACTTGCGCGATCTGGGCGCCCTGGTGGCCAAGGAGATCGAGGCTGCGGGCGGTGTGGCCAAGGAATTCAACACCATTGCCATCGACGACGGCATTGCCATGGGGCATGGCGGCATGCTGTATTCGCTGCCCTCGCGCGACCTGATCGCCGACTCGGTCGAGTACATGGTCAACGCGCATTGCGCTGACGCCATGGTGTGCATATCCAACTGCGACAAAATCACCCCGGGGATGTTGATGGCCGCCATGCGCCTGAACATTCCTGTCGTGTTTGTGTCCGGCGGCCCGATGGAAGCGGGCAAGATCCACGAGCCTGGCACGGTGAAGGTTATCGCCAAGCTGGACCTGATCGACGCCATGATCAAGGCGGCCGACCCCAACGTGACCGACGCGGAAGCCGAGGAAGTTGAACGCAGTGCCTGTCCCACCTGTGGCTCCTGTTCCGGCATGTTCACTGCCAATTCGATGAACTGCCTGACCGAAGCGCTGGGCTTGTCCCTGCCGGGCAACGGCACCATCGTTGCGACCCACGCCTGGCGCAAGACGCTGTTCGAAGAAGCCGGCCGCCTGGTGGTCGATCTGTGCCGCCGCTACTACGAACAGAATGATGAGTCCGTGCTGCCGCGCAATGTCGCGACCTTTAAGGCCTTCGAGAACGCCATGACGCTGGATGTGGCGATGGGCGGCTCCACCAACACGGTGTTGCACTTGCTGGCCGCGGCGCAGGAAGCCGGGGTGGACTTCACGATGGCGGACATTGACCGCATTTCGCGTGTGGCGCCCTGCCTGTGCAAGGCTGCGCCCATGACCGACAAATTCCATATTGAAGATGTGCACCGCGCTGGCGGCGTGATCGGCATCCTGGGCGAACTGGCCCGGGCCGGCCTGCTGCATCTGGATGTGCCCAATATCCATAGCGGCACGCTGGGCGAAGCCCTGCGCAACTGGGATATCGCTGGCGGTGAAGCCAGCGCGGAGGCGCAGCGCTTCTACCGCGCGGCGCCCGGGGGCGTGCGCACGACGCAGGCCTTCAGCCAGTCGGCGGAGTTCGCCAGCCTGGATCAGGACCGTGCGCAAGGCTGTATCCGTGACTATGCGCACGCTTACTCGCGTGACGGCGGCCTGGCCGTGTTGTCCGGCAATCTGGCCGAACGCGGCTGCATCGTCAAGACCGCAGGGGTGGATGAAAGCCAGTGGATTTTCGAGGGCACGGCACGCGTGTACGAAAGCCAGGATGATGCCGTGACGGCGATTCTGGGCGATGAGGTCAAACCGCACGATGTCGTGGTGATCCGCTACGAAGGCCCCAAGGGCGGCCCGGGCATGCAGGAAATGCTCTATCCCACGTCGTACCTGAAATCCAAAGGCCTGGGCAAGGTTTGCGCCTTGGTGACGGATGGCCGTTTCTCTGGCGGCTCGTCCGGTCTGGTGATCGGCCACGCCTCGCCCGAAGCGGCGGAAGGCGGCACGATAGGTCTGGTCGAAAACGGTGACCGCATTCTGATCAACATCCCGGAACGCCGCATTCACCTGGATGTGTCCGACGAGGTGCTGGCGCAGCGCCGCAGCGCCATGGAAGCGCGCGGGGATGATGCCTGGAAGCCGGTGGACCGCGAACGCTATGTGTCGCTGGCGTTGCAGGCCTATGCTGCCCTGGCCACCTCGGCCGACAAGGGCGCGGTGCGGGATATCAGCCAGATCCGCCGTAAATAAGAGGCTCAGGCCGGTTGTGGCGGCCTGACATCACGCAGGACACTGACAGGCCCGCCGGGCTGGAGCCATCCAGCCCGGCGGGCCTGTTTTTTTTGTGCAGCACTCACTCGCCATGAGGCAAAAGACATTGCGGCGGAGGGAAAAAACCTGGCAGTTTAGAAATGTGAACTATTTTTATATTAGGAACGCTGTAATATTTCGGTTCTTTCATATTCAGAATACGTTGAAGCGAGCATGCAGATGACGAATTTCAGGTTTGGCAGGACGATGGTCCAAGCGGTTGCGCTGAGCGCGCTGGTATTGGCGGCAGGTTGCGCAACAGAATCTTCGCGCAGCCTGGAAGTGCCCAAGACGGCAGCGGCTGCCCAGCAGTATCAGGGGCCGCGCAGCCCGATCTCGGTCGGGAAATTCGATAATCGCACCGACTTCATGCGTGGCGTCTTCAGTGACGGGCAGGACAGGCTGGGCAGTCAGGCCAAGACCATCCTGATTACGCACTTGCAGCAGACGGGCCGCTTCAATGTGCTGGATCGTGCCAATTTGTCCGAAATCAGCCAGGAAGCCGGTTTCAACGGCAAGGCGCAAAACATCAAGGGTGCATCCTATGTCGTCACTGGTGATGTGAGCGAATTCGGCCGCAAGGAAACGGGTGACCGCCAGTTGTTTGGCATTCTGGGCCGCGGCAAGTCCCAGGTGGCCTATGCCAAAGTGAATCTCAATGTGGTGGACGTGGACTCCTCCGAAGTCGTGTATTCGGCTCAGGGCGCAGGGGAATACAGCTTGTCCAACCGCGAAGTCGTGGGCTTTGGTGGCTCCGCCGGTTACGACTCCACCCTCAATGGCAAAGTGCTCGATCTGGCGATCCGGGAAGCGGTTGACAATCTGGTACAAGGGATTGAAAGCGGCGCCTGGCGTCCTGCTGCCAATTAAGTCAAGGCTGGCAAGATGAACATAGGATTTGGCGCAGTGCGCGCCTGGATAGCCGCGCTGGCCGTGCTGGCGGCCGGCTGCGCGCACCAGGAACCGACCTTGTATGGATGGGGCGATTATCAAGCTCAGGTCTATCAATACCTGGACGGCAGCAAGGATGGCGTAGCCATGCAGATCGGCAAGCTGGAAGAAAGCCGTGAACGGATCAGCGCGGCCGGTGCCGCGTTGCCGCCAGGTTTTCAGCTGCACTTGGCGATGCTGTATGCCATTGAAGGGCAGATGGACAAAGTGCAGGACTTGATGGCAGCGGAGCAGGCAAGTTTCCCGGAATCCAGCACTTTTGTGGTTTTCATGGCAAAAACGCTGGCTGCGCGAGCGGAGACAGGAAAATGAAACTCTGGAAAACATGCCTGAGTCTGGGTGTCTTGGCCTTGGCTGCCGGTTGTGCCACACCGTCTGCAAACCGGGATTACACCGCTTTTCGCGAGGCCCGTCCGCGTTCGGTGCTAGTACTGCCACCGCTCAATGATTCACTGGAAGTGGGGGCGGCCGAGGCAGTCCTGGCGCAGGTGAGCTATCCGCTGGCCGAGTCAGGGTATTACGTTTTTCCCGTCGCGGTCGTGAATGAAGTCCTGCGCCAGAATGGGGTACAGAATGCTGAGGATGCGCGGGCGATCCCGGCCGACAAGCTGCGTGATATTTTCGGGGCGGATACGGTTTTGTTCATTGACGTTAAAAAATACGGAACGTCATATGCCATCCTGAGCAGCGCTTCGGTCGTGACGCTGGATGCGCGGCTGGTCGATCTGGCTTCCGGCACCGAATTGTGGTCCGGGACGGCTTCCGCATCCAGCGCAGAACAGCAAAGTTCTGGCGGAGGCTTGCTGGGCGCGCTGGTGATGGCGGTCGTGAATCAGATCGTCGAGTCAACCAGTGATTACAGCTACACCATGGCAGGCGTGGCCGATATGCGTCTGCTGGCCGCAGGAAGAGCCAATGGCTTGTTGTACGGGCCTTACTCGCAACGGGCCGGTACCGACTGACGTTGCCGGGGCCTGGGCGCCAGGCTTGAACGGTTCAGGCAAGGCCTGCCGGTATTCGGAAACGAAACCGGCAGGCCTTGTGCCTGATGCCGCTTAGAAGTGAATGACGGTGCGGATGGATTTGCCTTCGTGCATCAGGTCGAAGGCTTCATTGATTTCGTTCAGCGGCAGCGTGTGCGTGACGAACGGATCCAGGTCGATCTTGCCTGTCATGGCATCTTCCACCATGCCGGGCAGCTGGGTGCGGCCCTTTACGCCGCCAAAGGCCGAACCGCGCCACACGCGGCCGGTAACGAGCTGGAAGGGCCGGGTGCTGATTTCCTGCCCGGCGCCTGCCACGCCGATGATGATGCTTTCCCCCCAGCCCTTGTGGCAGCATTCCAGCGCGGCACGCATGACATGCACATTGCCGATGCATTCAAAGGAGAAGTCCACGCCGCCGTCAGTCATTTCCACGATGACGTCCTGAATCGGGCGGTCATAATCCTTGGGGTTGATGGTGTCGGTGGCGCCCATGGCGCGCGCCAGGATGAATTTGCCCGGATTGGTATCGACAGCGATGATGCGGCCCGCCTTGGCCTGCACCGCGCCCTGGATCACGGCCAGGCCAATGCCGCCCAAGCCGAATACGGCCACGGTGTCGCCTTCCTTGACTTTGGCGGTGTTGTGCACGGCGCCAATGCCGGTCGTGACGCCACAGCCCAGCAGGCAGACCTTTTCATGGTCGGCTGCCGCATTGAACTTGGCCAGTGAAATTTCCGGCACCACGGTGTATTCGCTGAAGGTCGAGCAGCCCATGTAGTGATAGATGGGCTTGCCCTGGTAGGAAAAGCGCGTGGTGCCGTCGGGCATCAGGCCCTTGCCCTGGGTCGCGCGCACTTTCTGGCACAGATTGGTTTTGCCGGACAGGCAGAATTTGCATTCACGGCATTCGGCGGTGTAAAGCGGAATGACGTGATCGCCGGCTTGCAGCGATGTCACCCCTTCGCCGACTTCGACCACGATGCCGGCGCCTTCATGGCCGAGCACAGCGGGGAAAATACCTTCCGGGTCGTCGCCGCTCAGGGTGAAAGCATCGGTGTGGCAAACGCCGGTATGGGTAATCTTTACCAGGACTTCGCCCTTGCGTGGCGGTTCCACGTCGATCTCGACGATTTCCAGCGGTTTGCCGGCTTCGAAGGCGACTGCGGCACGGGATTTAATCATCAGGTTTCCTTTGGTGGCGGCCAGGCAGGCCGTTGGTTATTTCAGGTAGGAGCGCACCAGGCCAATGGCGTCGTCCACGGTTTCCTGGGGGGCGACCGGCGCGAGGCTTTCGCGCAGATGGCTTTCCAGCACGCTGGACATCAGGCCATTGACGGCGCCGCGCAGCGCGGCGATCTGTTGCAGTACATCGCTGCAGGGCGCATTGCCGTCCAGCATGCGGCCCAAGGCTTCGACCTGGCCCTGGATGCGGCGCACGCGCGCTGCTGCCTTGCGTTTTTCAGTGGGGGTATAGGGCATGGGGGCCAGCCTGGTTATGTACTGGGGGGGAGTATATCACCCCGGTAGGTATTAGCTCATATCCAGAAATTCTTATGCCTAATGGGGATGAGCAATGGAAAATTGCTTCGTTCGCTTTTATTTGCATGCGTTGCACACTGACCCGTTCCTGCCATGAACGGAGTCCTAAAAATGTCTATTGGAAATAAGTTTCTGCTGGCTGCCGGTATTCTGGCAGCGTCTGTCCTGGCCCCGCTCGCTGCCGCGCAGGCCGAGGGCAAGTCGTGGACGCTGCTGAATGTGTCCTATGACCCGACGCGTGAGCTGTATCGCGCCATTGATGAGCGTTTCAGCGAGGAATACAAAAAGCAGACGGGCGACACCGTGACGATTCGCCCCTCGCACGGCGGCTCGGGCCGCCAGGCGCGTTCGGTCATTGATGGCCTGGACGCCGATGTGGTCACGCTGGCGCTGGCTTACGATATCGACGCCATCGCCGATCACGGCCAGCTGGCCCAGGATTGGCAGGCGCGTTTGCCCAGCAATAGCTCGCCCTACACCTCTACCATCGTGTTCCTGGTGCGCAAGGGCAATCCCAAGGGTTTGAAAGACTGGGATGATCTCGTCAAGCCGGGCGTGGAAGTGATCACGCCCAACCCCAAGACATCCGGGGGCGCGCGCTGGAATTATCTGGCCGCCTGGGCGTATGCGCTGGACAAGAGCGGCGGCGACCAGCAGGCGGCGCAGGACTTTGTGCGCGAGCTCTACAAAAATGTGCCGGTGCTGGATACCGGTGCGCGCGGCTCCACCTCGACCTTCGTGAAGGGGGTGGGCGACGTGTTGCTGGCGTGGGAGAACGAGGCTTTCCTGGCGCAGAAGGAGCTGGGGGAAGGCGAGTTCGACATTGTCGTGCCGTCGCTGTCGATTCTGGCCGAGCCGCCGGTCGCCGTGGTTGACAAGGTCGTGGACCGCAAGGGCACGCGTGAGGTGGCGGAAGCCTATCTGAAGTGGCTCTATACCCCGGAAGCCCAGGAAATCATCGCCCGGAATTACTACCGGCCGATAGACAAGACGGTGGCGGCCAAATACGCCAGCCAGTTTCCTGAGGTCAAGCTGATTACCATCGACGATGTCTTCGGCGGCTGGCGCAAGGCGCAGGCCGATCACTTCGGTGATGGCGGCAGCTTTGACCAGATTTACCAGCCCGGGCGCTGAGAAAGGCCGGGGGCGAGCATGACGGCAACGACATTGAATCTTCCTGTGGTCGCAAGCCGGCGCCGCCGCCCCGGCGTGCTGCCGGGCTTCGGCCTGTCCATGGGTTTCACGCTGGTCTATCTGAGCCTGCTGGTGCTGATCCCGCTGGCCGCGTTGCCGATCAAGGCGGCCGGCCTGGGATGGGAAGGCTTTCTGGCTGCCGTGGGCACCCCTCAGGCGCTGGCCGCCTACAGGCTGACCTTCGGCGCCGCCCTGCTGGCGGCTTTCGTCAATCTGGTGTTCGGCATGATTGTGGCCTGGGTGCTGGTGCGGTATTCCTTCCCGGGCAAGCGCATTCTGGATGCGCTGGTCGATCTGCCTTTCGCGCTGCCCACGGCGGTGGCCGGGATTGCGCTGAGTTATCTCTACAGTACCAAGGGCTGGCTGGGCAAGCCGCTCTATGAGTTCTTCGGCTGGAAGATTTCCTATAGTGCCGCGGGCGTTGTGGTGGCCTTGATTTTTATCGGTCTGCCATTCGTGGTGCGCACGGTGCAGCCGGTACTCGAAGATGTGGAAAAAGAATTGGAAGAGGCGGCAGCCAGCCTGGGCGCAGGCCGCTGGCAGACCTTTCTGCATGTCTTGTTCCCGGCCGTGCTGCCAGCCTTGTTGACCGGCTTCTCGCTGGCTTTCGCGCGGGCGGTGGGGGAATACGGTTCTGTGGTGTTTATCGCGGGCAACCGGCCCATGGTGTCCGAGATTGCGCCGCTGCTGATTGTCTCCAAGCTGGAGCGTTTCGATTATGCCGGGGCGGCCGCCATTTCCACGGTATTGCTGGTAGCTGCCTTCCTGTTGCTGCTCTTGATTAATCTGCTGCAAGCCTGGCAGCAGCGCCGCGGCGGGGTGCGCTGATGAACCCCGCGACGATACCCGCACGCCAGGGCAGCAGCCCGCTGGAAGAACCGGCCTGGGTGCGCTATGTGCTGATTACGCTGGCGCTGGCGTTCATGGGCTTGTTCCTGCTGGTGCCGCTGGTGTCGGTCTTTGCCGAGGCCTTGCGGCGCGGCTGGGGCGTGTACCTGGCCGCCATCACGGATTCCGATGCGCTTGATGCCATCCGCCTGACGCTGCTGGTGGCGGCCATTTCCCTGCCGGTCAATCTGGTGTTCGGCGTAGCAGCGGCCTGGGCCATTACCAAGTTCCAGTTTCGCGGCAAGCAGTTCCTGATTACCTTGATCGACTTGCCGTTTTCGGTGTCGCCGGTGGTGGCGGGCCTGGTGTTTGTGCTGCTGTTCGGCGCGCAAGGCTGGTTCGGGCCGTGGCTGCAGGCGCATGACCTGAAAATTGTGTATGCCGTGCCAGGCGTGATTATCGCTACCTTGTTTGTCACTTGCCCATTCATTGCGCGTGAGCTGATTCCGCTGATGCAGGCCCAGGGCAATGATGGCGAACAGGCGGCGCTGACGCTGGGCGCGTCCGGCTGGCAGATGTTCTGGCGCGTCACGCTGCCGAATATCAAATGGGGCCTGCTGTATGGCGCCATCCTGAGCAATGCGCGCGCCATGGGGGAGTTTGGCGCAGTATCGGTGGTCTCCGGCCAGATACGCGGCCTGACCAACACCATGACGCTGCATGTCGAAATCCTCTACAACGAATATATGTTTTCCGCGGCCTTTGCGGTCGCTTCGCTGCTGGCTTTGCTGGCGCTGGTCACGCTGTTGCTGAAACAATGGGTGCTCTGGCGCGATGAGCGCGCCGGCCGGCCCGGCTATGCCACGGCGACGCAGCCGCTGGAGCGGCCGCTGGCGGCCACTGCCGCCTGAAGGAGTCACACATGAGTATTGAAGTTCGTCATTTGTCCAAGCGTTTCGGCGATTTCCGTGCGCTCAACGATGTCTCGCTGCATATCGAAACCGGCGAGCTGGTGGCTTTGCTGGGGCCTTCGGGCTGCGGCAAGACGACCTTGTTGCGCATCATCGCCGGCTTGGATACGCCCGATGAGGGCAGTGTTCTGTTTGCCGGTGAAGATGCCACCGATGTCAATGTGCGCCAGCGCCGCGTGGGCTTCGTGTTTCAGCACTACGCCCTGTTCAAGCACATGACGGTTTTTGAAAACGTCGCCTTCGGCCTGCGTGTCCGGCCGCGTGCCCAGCGCCCCTCCGAGGACGATATCCGTGCCCGCGTGAAGGCGCTGCTGGAACTGGTGCAGCTGGACTGGCTGGCTGACCGTTATCCGTCGCAGTTGTCCGGCGGGCAGCGTCAGCGTATTGCGCTGGCGCGCGCGCTGGCCGTAGAGCCGCGTGTCCTGCTGCTCGATGAGCCGTTCGGCGCGCTGGATGCGAAGGTGCGCAAGGAATTGCGCCGCTGGCTGCGCCGCTTGCATGACGAGCTGAATGTGGCCAGCGTCTTCGTGACCCATGATCAGGAAGAGGCGCTGGAAGTCTCAGACCGTGTCGTGATGATGAATGCGGGCAAAATCGAACAGGTGGGCTCGCCCCGGGAGGTCTGGGAGTCGCCAGCGACGCCGTTTGTCTATGGCTTTCTGGGCGATGTGAATCAGTTCCAGGGCGTGGCGGCCAATGGCGTCTGGCGTCTGGATGACTGGACGCTGCCGGCGCCTGAGTTCGGGGCCGGGCCGGAACGCGCTGCCACGGCCTATGTCCGCCCGCATGAAGTGGAAGTGGTGCCCTATGCCGCAGGCGGCGAGGGGCTGGCGGTGCGCCTGAATCATGCTTACCTGGCCGGGCCAAGCGCCTTTCTGGAATTGTCGCGTGAGGGTAGCGATCAGCTGATCGAGGCGCAGGTGCCGGAAGGCGTGTACCGCCAATTGAATCTGAAGGAAGGCGAAATTCTGCTGGCGCGTCCGCGCCAGGCGCGGATTTTCGCCCGCGACGGGGCATGACGGCCATGGGCGCCGCGTCCGGACACGCCCTTGAGGCGCAGCGCTGGTCCGTTTTGCAGGCTAGTCTGGCGGATATCGCCAGGCGCCATCCGGATGCGGCATTGGCGTCCTCGCTGGCCGCTGAAGATATGGTGCTGGCCCATGCCATTTATGACGGCGGCTTGCCCTTGGAAGTCTTCACGCTGGATACCGGCCGTCTGCATGCCGAAACGCTGGGTATGCTGGACGTGATGCAGTCCCGCTATGGCCGCAGCCCGACGGTTTACCGCCCGGATGCGGCAGCGGTGGCGGCGCATGTGGCCGAGCACGGCGCCTATGCGTTTTATGAAAGTGTGGATTTGCGTAAAGCCTGTTGCCAGATCCGCAAAGTCGCGCCTTTGTGGCGGGCGCTGGCAGGGCGGTCGGCCTGGATCACCGGGCAGCGCCGCGAGCAATCGGCAACACGGGGCGAACTGCACGAGCAGGAACAGGACGCAGTCTTTGGCCTGGTGAAATTCAACCCCCTGGCAGCCTGGACGGAGGCCGAGGTGTGGGAAAGCATCCGCCTGCGCAAGATTCCGTATAACCCGCTGCATGACCAAGGCTACCCCTCTATCGGTTGCGAACCCTGTACGCGCGCGGTGCGGCCTGGCGAAGATGTGCGGGCTGGCCGCTGGTGGTGGGAGTCGTCGGATTCCAAAGAGTGCGGTTTGCATGCCGGTAACCGGGCGGAGGCGCGCCAGGCTGGCGCCTCTTCCGCCGCGTCTTCTTGAGTATGGCTGCCTCGGCTTGTGGCCGGGGCAGCCGGTTTCATCGCAGCCACAGGCCAAGCCTGAGAGCTGTGTGGCGGTTCCAGCCTGCGGGCCGGAGTTCTTCCCTGAGGTGTTATGACTATCAGCACTAGCGCGGGCATTGCGCCGCAGAGCCGCGTGGCGGCAGCGGCAGGCCATTTGCCGCAATCTTCCGGTTTCTTGGATGCACGTAGCCACCTGGATTGGCTGGAATCCGAGGCCATTCATATCATGCGCGAAGTGGCAGCCGAATGCGAACGCCCGGTGCTGCTGTTTTCCGGCGGCAAGGATTCCTGCGTGCTGTTGCGCCTGGCGGAAAAAGCGTTTCGTCCCGGGGCGTTTCCGTTTCCGCTCATGCATATCGACACCGGGCACAACTTCGATGAAGTGATTGCCTTTCGTGATGCCCGTGCTGCGGAGCTGGGCGAAACCCTGATCGTGCGCAGTGTCGAAGATTCCATCGCGCGCGGCAGCGTGGTGTTGCGTAAGGCAACGGATTCGCGCAATGCGGCGCAGGCCGTGACGCTGCTTGAGGCCATCGAGGAATTCGGCTTCGATGCCTGCATCGGCGGCGCCCGGCGGGATGAAGAAAAGGCGCGCGCCAAAGAACGCATCTTTTCCTTCCGCGACGAATTCGGCCAGTGGGATCCGAAGGCGCAGCGCCCGGAACTCTGGAACCTTTACAACACGCGGGTCCATGCGGGCGAAAACATGCGCGTGTTTCCGATTTCAAACTGGACGGAATTGGACGTCTGGCAATACATCGCGCGTGAAAATCTGGCGCTGCCTTCCATTTATTTCACCCACCAGCGCGAGGTCGTGCGCCGCCGCGGCCTGCTGGTGCCGGTCACCCGCCTGACGCCGCCTGCTGAGGGTGAAACCGCGGAAACCGTGGCCGTGCGCTTCCGTACCGTGGGCGACATCTCCTGCACCTGCCCGGTGGCATCCGAAGCGGACGATGTGGCCGGCATCATCGCTGAAACCGCGGTGACGACCATTACCGAGCGCGGCGCCACGCGTATGGATGACCAGACTTCCGAGGCATCGATGGAGCGCCGTAAAAAAGAGGGGTATTTCTGATGAGCGAAAGTTCCAGCGTGATTCTGGAGCGGGCCGAGGCGCAACAGCCTGGCGCCGCGTCCCTGACGGCGGCCTTCACGCAGGCCGATGGCGGCGTGCTGCGCTTCATTACCGCGGGTTCGGTCGATGACGGCAAGTCCACGCTGATCGGACGTTTGCTGTTCGATAGCAAAGGCGTTTTCGCCGACCAGCTCGACGCCATCGCACGCGCCAAGTACAAGCGCACCGAAGGCGATGCGCCGGATCTGGCACTGTTGACCGATGGCCTGGAGGCGGAGCGCGAGCAGGGTATCACCATCGACGTCGCGTACCGTTATTTCGCCACGCCGCACCGCAAATTCATCGTGGCCGATGCGCCTGG
>NZ_JBQEKA010000038.1:0-29891 GCF_052103615.1 Kerstersia sp.
GGCCAGGGCGCTGATCAGGATCAGGATGAATCCCGTCGTGGCTGCCGTGCCGGGACTGCCCAGCAACAGACAGGCCAGCCCCAGCGCTGCGAGCAGGCTGCCCAGCCATTGCGGCCGGCTCAGGGATTCATGAAAGAGCAGGACACCCCAGCCCAGCGTGAAGAAAGCGCTTAGCTGTATTAGCAGCGCGGCATTGCCCGGCGGCACGCCCATGGCAATGCCCAGGTTGATCAAGGCCCACATGGCGACGCCGAAAATCAGGCCATAGGCCAGCAGCCAGCGCAGGGCGACGGCCGGACGCCGCACGAAAAATACCCATGGCAGGGCGGCCAGGGCGAAGCGCAGCGCGGTGAGAAGCAGCGGATTGATATGCGCCAGCCCCAGCTTGGTAATCGGGAAGTTGATGCCCCATGCCGCTGTCACCAGGAGGGCAAGGATCAGGTGTTTTTTCTGCATGGCGGATGCTCTTTGCGGTAGCCGCGGCGGGGCGCCGAGGTTGTGCTGCCACTATGCTTGAGCAAGGCTATGGCCCGCTTTCAATTACAGGTCAAAAATGAATAAAATCAGGCCATGGAACCGATAGCCGCCGGGCTTTACGAAGAGGCTTCTTGCGATGTGCTGGTGACGCGGCGTGATTACGCCGACGGCGATGTCTTCCCTCGGCATGAGCATGACCGGGGACAATTTGCCTATGCGGCCTGTGGCGTCATCACCGTGCAAACCGATGCCGGCAATTGGGCCGTGCCGCCCTTGCGCGCCATATGGGTGCCAGCCGGGCTGCGCCACGCCATGCAGATGCGCGGCCCCGTGACCATGCTTAATGCCTATATCGGCAGCGCGGCGGCCAGCCGTGTCGGACTGCCGCCGGCTTGCCGCGTGCTGGGCGTTTCGCCGCTGCTGCGCCTATTGCTGACGCAGGCGGCTGGGGTGTCGGCGGAGCTATCTGCCGGGGGGATTGCCGCCGGGGCGTTGCCGGAGCGGGAGGCTTGCCTGATGGGCTTGTTATTGCATGAAATCGCCTGCATGCCGGCCTTGTCGCTCAACGCTCCGTTGCCGGATGATCCCCGTCTGGCCAGGGCATGCAGGCGGTTTCTGGCAGCGCCGTCGCTGGGCATAGGCATAGACGCCATGGCCGCCGAAGCAGGCATGAGCCGCCGGACATTTACACGCCAGTTCCGCGCCCGGACGGGCATCAGTTTCATCGAGTGGCGCCAGCAGGCCTGCCTGCTGGCGGCTGTCGTCCGGCTGGGCAAAGGGGAGAGGGTCACGCGGGTGGCCATGGAACTGGGCTACAGCAGTCCCAGCGCCTTTGCCACTGCATTCAAAAACGTGCTGGGCGAGGTGCCCAGCCGTTACTTCCAGGATGTGCCGGCCTGCCCGTGAATCAGGCTTCCTGGCGGGATGGATCCGGGGCGAATAGCGTGGACAGGATGTCGATCCCGTGGCTGACCGCCATATCTATGGCCTGGGCCGGGCTGAGGGCGTAAGGAATGATGTCCCCCGTGGCATTGTCGAAGGCGGGCACGGGATAGGTGAAGCCGGGGTCGTCCGGCTGGCTGGCCTTGCGGATATCCAGCATGGCCGTAAAGGCCGGACTGGAGCCGCTGGCGCCTTCGGGCGCGGTGGACAGGCGAGCAAGTAGCAGATAGCCCTTGTAGATGTAGCGATTGGGGTACACCAGGCACATCTCCTGTAGAACGTCTTGTCGCGGCCCCGGCCAGACAGGCCGGCAGGACAGGGCAAGACGATGACTCCCCGGAGCAGGATGCTGCCGGATCGTGGCGGAGACGCACCGGCGCAAGCGCCTGGTGTGCTTCACGACCGATCCCAAGCGGCAGCGCCAGCACAGGTGGTCAGGAATTAATCACTATGGAGAGTAACGGGCGGACTGTCAAGCCTTGCTTGCCGGAAACGGGGAAACGTGGATATTTTCTTTATCTTCAAGGGACTCCGGCGCAGAGTCGTGATCCTGTCTTGAATCTCTGGCACGCGGGCGGACAGGGGGCGGGCAGGCGCAAGGGGGCGGGCGTACGGGGTGGGGCGCGCTGGCCGCAGGAGATGGACCGGGCGCCATGTGCTGTTTGATGACACGGCCTTCATGGCAATGTTGCAAACCCAACATACAATAGGCCGCTAGCAGCAGGAGAAGCCCTATATGACAGACGTTCAAGACCCTACGCAATTCTCAACCGACGGCGAAGCCCAGTGGCTGGTGCCACCGACGCATGATGGCCTGGCGCCGGGGCAGCTGTTCGTCATGTTCCATGGCCAGGGCGGTGAGCCGGCAGATTTGCTCTGGCTGGCGCGCACTTTGCAGGCCCAGTGGCCAGGCGCCGCCATCATGGCCCTGCGCGCGCCGTACCCGGCAGGCGCCAGCGAAGCGGAAGGGCGCCAATGGTTTGTCGCCGATGGCCTGAATGCCGAGCAACTGGCGGAACAGGTGGCGGCGGGCTTGCCCCCCTTGCTTAAACTGGTGCGGCGGGTGCAGGCGCAATGGCAAATTGCGGCAGCCGGAACGGCTTTGTTCGGTTTGGGGCAAGGCGGGCTGGTGGCGCTGGAACTGTCAGCGGCCGACCCGGCGCTGGCTGGCCGTGTCATTGCGTTTTCCGCGGGCTACGCGGCCCTGCCCGAGGTCGCTGCGCCTGAAACCAGCGTGCACCTGCTGCATGGCGCGGACGACACGGTGGTGCCGCCCTCATCGTCCCAGGCGGCGTTCGACCGGATCCAGGAACTGGAAGGCGATGCCACGCTGGATATTCTGCCGGATGTCGGCCATGAACTGCATGTGGCGCTGGTCACTCGCGCCATCGAGCGTTTGCGTACCCATGTGCCGCTGCACATCTGGCAAAGCGCCCTGATGAGCGCGCGCCAATCCAGCTGAAGCATTACCGAATAAGTGCCTGAATGCAGGCTTAGGCCTGCCCCATTGATGCATAGGCCGCAGGTCTGGCCGGTCAGGAGAATTTACGCATGTCCGCGCATTTCCCATCAGAAGTCTTGACGCCGGAACCCGTCGCGTTCCAGTCTTTCGAGGTCGCCGCCGCCGCTGTGGACCGCCTGATCGAAATCTACGAACGCAACACTGCTTTTCTGCGCGGCCATTTTGCGGCGCTGGCGCGCGGGGAGCAACTGCCCCGTTCGACCCGCCTGCGAGCCTGGTATCCGGCCATACGCATTCAGGTGGATACCTATGACCTGGTAGATACGCGCCTGTCTTACGGGCATGTGTCGGAGCCAGGCATTTATGAAGCCACCATCACGCAGCCGCGCCTGTTTCAGGCTTATCTGGTGGAGCAGATCGGGCTGTTGCTGCTGCATCACAAAGTCCGGGTGACGGTAGGGGAATCCGAAACACCGATTCCCCTGCATTTCGCGTTTCCAGGGGGCGCCCACGTGGAAGGCGTGGACCTGGCGGCATTGGGCCGTCCGTTGCGGGATATTTTCGATGTGCCCGACCTGACCATCACCGATGATGCGATCGTCAACGGCAGCTGGCGCCCGGTGCCGGACAAGCCTTACCCGCTGGCGCCGTTCACCGCGCCCAGGGTGGATTATTCCCTGCATCGCCTGCAGCACTACAGCGCGACTTCGCCGTCGCACTTCCAGAACTTCGTGCTGTTCACCAATTATCAGTTTTATGTCGATGAGTTCTGCGCCTATGCGCGGGAGCGTCTGGCCGATGGCGTCGGGGGCTATGAGTCCTTCATCGAACCGGGCAATGTCGTGACCTTGCGCGGTGAAGCGGAGCCCGTGTCGGGCACGGCGCCGGAACGGCTGCCGCAGATGCCGGCCTATCACCTGTGCCGGGCCGGTCATGGCGGCATTACCCTGATCAATATCGGGGTCGGCCCGTCCAACGCCAAAACGATTACCGATCATGTGGCCGTGCTGCGCCCGCAGGCCTGGCTGATGGTGGGGCATTGCGCCGGCCTGCGTTCGACCCAGCGGTTGGGCGACTATGTGCTGGCGCATGGCTATGTGCGCGACGATCATGTGCTGGATGCCGATTTGCCATTGTGGGTGCCGGTACCGCCATTGGCGGAAGTTCAGGTTGCGCTGGAAACTGCCGTCGAAGAGATTGCGGGTTTGTCGGGCTGGGATCTGAAACGCATCATGCGCACCGGGACAGTGGCCAGTATCGACAACCGCAACTGGGAGTTGCGGGATCACCAGGAACTGGTGGAGCGCTTCGCGCAGTCGCGCGCCATCGCCCTGGATATGGAATCCGCGACCATCGCGGCCAATGGCTTCCGCTTCCGGGTGCCTTACGGCACCTTGCTGTGCGTGTCGGACAAACCCCTGCATGGCGAGCTGAAGCTGCCGGGCATGGCCAATGATTTCTACCGGCGCCAGGTCGGGCAGCATTTGCAGATAGGTATCCATGCCCTGGAACTGTTGGCCAGCATGCCCAAGGAAAGACTGCACTCACGCAAGCTGCGCAGCTTTATCGAAACGGCCTTCCAGTAGTCCCCGCGTTCCCTGCGTTCCCCGCGTTCCCTGCGTTTTGGGCTGATTCCGCTGATCCGTTTTTTTCCGCCTCTTTCGCTTCTTTCGCTTCTTTCGCGTCCCTCCCGCCCTTTCTTCCGGGTTGGGGCGCAGCGTGATGGCCGCCCGGCTTATGCCGCCAGCAGCAAGGCGAGCGCGGGTGAAAACTGCTTGCTGCGATGGCGTATGCGGTAAAGCTGGCGGTGCAGGCGCGGCAGGGCAGTCGGCAAGAGTTGCAGGCGGCCCAGTGCCAGCAGGTCCTGGACGGCGCTGTGCGGCAGGCAGGCAAGGCCCAGGCCGGCCGCTGCCGCCTGCTTGATGGCTTCGGTGCTGCCCAGTTGCAGCGCCTGATCGAAATTGCCCAGGTGGGGCAGCAGCACATTGTCCACGGCTTCGCGGGTGCCGGAACCGCTTTCCCGGAGCAGCCAGCGTTGCTGGCGTAATTGCTCCAGGGGACAGGGGGCGGCGACGCGGGCGAGCGGGTGGCCGGCCGCGACGACGAAAACCAGTTCATCGCTTAACCACGGCAAGGCTTCCAGCTCGTCGCTATGGCAAGGGCCTTCGATCACGCCAGCGTCCACCTCACGGCGCAGCACGGCGCCGACGATTTCCTGGGTATTGCCGATGCGCATTTCCACGCTGGCATGCGCATGGGTTTCCAGCAGGCGGGCAATACGCCCGGGCATCAGGTAATTGCCGATGGTGGTGCTGGCGCCCAGGCGGATGCGTGCCGGCAGCGGCCTGCCGGGGCTGGCGCCATCCATGCCGAAATTGATTTCGATGTCGCGCGCCATATCCAGCAGCGAACGCGCCGGATCCAGCAGCGCCCTGCCGGTTTCGTTGAGTTGCAGCCGTTTGCCGACACGGTCGAACAAGGTCGCGCCCAACATGGTTTCCAGCTCGCCCAGCGCGGCGCTGGTGGCGGATTGCGAGAGGGGAATGCTGCCAGCGGCCGCTGTGGTGCTGCCATGTTCGGCGATGGCGGTGAAAATCTGCAATTGGCGTAGCGTAATCCGCATGTCTGCCGCTTTTTTATGGGTGTGCCGAAGAATTTATTATCTGTTGTTTCGATAGGTTATAGAAATATAACCTGTTTTACAGATATTTTTTTCAGGGTCATTATGTGCTCAATTCATAAGGAATTGATCCGTAATGACTGCAAATCATATGTTGAGCGCACGCGGCGGGGCTGGTATGGCCCTGGATGGCGCCGCCGCACAGGAAACAGGCGATACGGCGCAGGCCGCCCAATTGCCTGGGGCTGCTCCGGCAGGGGCACGGCCCCAGGCCTGGCGGTTCGGCCCGCTGTTGACGGGCCTGCTGCTGACTGGCGCCATCGCGGCGGCGGCGCAAGGGCTGGCCGGCCAGCCTTGGGCGCAGAACCACGGCATTGCTGCCCTGACGCTGGCCATTGTCTTGGGGATGGTGATCGGTAATACCTTGTACCCCTCGGTGGCCAGGCATGTCAGCGTGGGGGTCGATTTTTCCAAGGCGCGCCTGCTGCGTGCGGGGATAGTGCTCTATGGCTTGCGGCTGACCTTCGCGGATGTGGCGCTGGTCGGGTACGAAGGCGTGCTGCTGGATGCCTGTATGCTGCTCTCGACATTCTGTCTGGCCTGGTGGCTGGGCACGCGCCTGCTGGGGCTGGATCGCCAGACGGCATTGCTGATCGGGGCGGGCAGTTCGATTTGCGGAGCCGCTGCCGTCATGGCGGCCGGGCCGGTGGTCGGCGGCCGGCCAGCGCAGGTCAGTGTTGCTGTGGCAACGGTGGTGATTTTCGGGACGCTTGCCATGTTTGCGTGGCCGGCGCTGTACCACCTGGGCCAGGATCTGGGCTGGATACAGATGGATGCCCGTGAAGCCGGCGTCTTTATCGGCGCCACGGTGCATGAAGTCGCCCAAGTGGTGGCAGCCGGGCGCGCCCTGGGCAGCGAGGCGGCCGATGCCGCTGTCATTGCAAAAATGGTGCGCGTCATGATGCTGGCGCCATTCCTGCTGGGGCTGGCGCTGTTGCTGGCTCGCCGCGGCAATGGCGGCAATGGCGGCGCGGGCGCGGGGCAAGGGCGGCCTGGGGTCGCGATTCCCTGGTTTGCCTTTGGTTTTATCCTGATGGCGGCGTTTAACTCGGTGGTCGAGCTGCCGCCGGCAGTCGTCAGCGTGTTGCTGGATCTGGACACCATTTTGCTGGCCATGGCCATGGCCGCGCTGGGGCTGACGACACACGTGTCGGCCTTGCGCCGGGCGGGCCTGCGCCCCTTGCTGCTGGCCTTGATGCTGTTTGCCTGGCTGCTGGGGGGCGGCTTGGCCCTGAATGCGCTGGTGCACGCCTTGCTGGGATAAAAGGGCGGCATGCCTGCCATGGCGCAGCCGTGTGCCGTGGCAGGCAGCCGCGCTGCCGTGACTGAGGTGCCATGCCGGGGTGCCATGACCGAGGTGCTGGGACTATGCCCGGAACCAGGATCAGAACCGGCGGCCAGCGCTGATGGCCAGCATTCAGGGCTCAGCGCTTGAGGCACTGAATGCCAAAAACGGCTCTCAGCGTCTGAACCTGAAAGCCTGATCAGGGCCTGGCCTGGTAGCGCTCCTGAACCAGCTGGCGGATGGCGGCCTTCAGGAGTTTGCCGGTTGCCGTATGGGGCAGTTCCTCCACGATCAGGATATCGTCCGGCATGCTCCATTTGGCGATTTTGTCGCGGTAGATGTCCAGCATGTCCTCCCGGGTGAACGTGTGGCCGGGGCGGATAACGGCCACCAGGATAGGGCGTTCGCCCCAGCGCGGGTCAGCCATGGCAACCACTGCGGCTTCCTGGATGGCCGGGTGCGCCTGCGCCAGATTTTCCAGCTCCACGGAGCTGATCCATTCACCGCCGGATTTCACGACATCCTTGTTGCGGTCAACGATCTGGACGAAGCCGTCTTCATCCATGGTGATGATGTCGCCGGTATCGAACCAGCCTGGCACCAGGGTATGGGACGGGCTGACCGGGGAGTTGTAATAACTGCCCGCCACCCAGGGGCCGCGGATCAGCATGGAGCCGAAGGCTTTGCCGTCACGCGGCACTGTCTGGCCGTCCTGGCCGTAGATCATGAATTCCATGCCGAACACGGGCCGCCCCTGCTTGGCCTCCAGCATGAGCCGCTGTTCCGGGGAGAGCGCCTCATGCTTGGGGAGCAGGCTGCATGCCAGCCCAACCGGGCTGGTTTCAGTCATGCCCCAGGCATGGCGGGTCTCGATTCCCATGCGGTGGAAGCGTTCCAGCATGATGGGGGGCACGGCGGAGCCGCCGATCACAACTCGCCGCAGATCCGGCAACGACTGGTGGTTTTTCTCCATCCAGTCCTGCAAGGCCAGCCAGACGGTCGGCACGCCAGCGGTAAAGGTGACTTTTTCGCTAGCGAACAGTTCATGCAGGCTGGCGCCATCCAGGCGCGGGCCGGG
Source organism: Kerstersia sp. (assembly GCF_052103615.1). Classification (NCBI taxonomy): domain Bacteria; kingdom Pseudomonadati; phylum Pseudomonadota; class Betaproteobacteria; order Burkholderiales; family Alcaligenaceae; genus Kerstersia; species Kerstersia sp. Next base: position 7,925 of record NZ_JBQEKA010000038.1, read on the forward strand.
CATAACCAGTTTTGCGCCTACCATCGGAGCGGCGAACGGCAGGCCCCAGGCGTTGACGTGGAACATGGGAACAATAGGCGCGATGCTGTCGCTGGCCGACAGGCCCAGCGTATCAGGCGCCGGAATGGCCATGGCGTGCAGTACGGTGGAGCGGTGGCTGTAGAGCACCCCTTTGGGGTCACCCGTCGTGCCCGAGGTATAGCACAGGCTGGACGCGGTGTTTTCATCGAACACCGGCCAGTCGTAGTGCGGCGCTTCCGCGCCGATCAGGGTTTCATAGCAGACCAGCCCGGGCAAGCTGCTGGACGCGGGCATATGCGCTTCGTCGGTCAGCAGGACAACCGCTTTCATGCCTTGCAACTGGTCGGATAACGATTCCAGCAGCGGCAAAAAGCTCAGGTCAGCGAAGATCGCGCTGTCCTGCGCGTGCTGGATGATATAGCTGATCTGCTCTTTGAACAGCCGGGGGTTGATCGTATGGCAGACCAGCCCTGAACCGGAAACGCCGTAATACAGTTCCAGGTGGCGGTAGCCGTTCCAGGCTAGCGTGGCCACCCGGTCGCCAAAGCTCAGGCCCAGGCGCTGCAAGGCATTGGCGAGCTGCTGGCTGCGCTGCCAGGCATCGGTATAGGTATAGCGGTGCAGCGGCCCTTCGACAGTGCGCGAGACGATTTCCGTCTTGCCGTGGTAATTGGCGGCATGGCGCAGTATCGAAGAGATCAGCAGGGGCTGATGCATCATATTGCCGAGCATGGTGTCTCCTCCAGATGTCGGCGCGGCTTAGAAGGCGTCCGCAGCCAGTTGCGCCAGGTCGGCGGCATCGGCGCGGATGGCTTGTTCCAGCGCCGCGGTCTGAGGCAGCAGGCGGGTGATGAAAAAGCGTGCCGAGGCCTGTTTGCGCTGATGCAGGGGCGTTGCGCGGGGCAGGCTCTTTTCGGCCATGCGCACCCACAGCCAGCCATAGGAGACCAGCGCAAAGAAGCGCAGGTAGTCGGTGGCGGCAGCGCCCAGGGCATTGAGATCGCGGGCGACGGACAGCACATGCATGGTCGTGCTTTCCAGGGCTTGCAAGGCCTGCAGCACAGGCTGGGCCAGCGGGGCGATCTCGGGATGGCTGGCCTGTTCGAGGTCTTTGCGCATCAGCGCAAAGAAACGTTGGGCGACGGCGCCATTTTCCATGGGCAGCTTGCGGCCCACCAGGTCCATGGCCTGCACGCCATTGGTGCCTTCATAAATCTGGGTAATGCGGGCATCGCGGACATACTGCTCCATGCCCCATTCGCGGATGTAGCCATGGCCGCCGAAGACTTGCTGGCTGAGCACCGCGGTTTCGAAACCGAAGTCAGTGAAGGCCGCCTTGATGACCGGGGTCAGCAGCGCGACGAATCCGTCGGCCTGCTGGCGGACGGCAGCGTCCGGGTGCATGGCGGCAGTATCCATTTGCAAGGCGGTCCAGACTGCCAGCGCGCGGCCCGCATCGCTCAGGGCGCGGCCGGTCAGCAGCATGCGGCGCACATCCGCGTGTTCGATAATGGCAACCGGCCCGCGGCTGCCATCGGCGGAGCGGCCTTGCAGGCGCTCGCGGGCGTAAGCGGCGGCCTTCTGGTTGGCGGCTTCGCCTATCCCCAGACCTTGAATACCGACAAATAACCGCTCCGAGTTCATCATCGTAAACATGGCATTGAGCCCGCGGCCAGCTTCGCCCACGAGCCAGCCGATGGCGCCGTCGTAGTTCATGACGCAAGTGGGCTGGGCATGAATGCCCATTTTGTGTTCCAGCGCGCCTACCGACATGCTGTTGCGTTCCCCCGCTTCGCCATTGGCGTCGGGCAGGAATTTGGGCACCAGGAACAGGCTGATGCCTTTGACGCCGGGCGCGGCGCCCGGCAGCCTGGCCAGCACCAGGTGCACGATATTGCCGCCGAAATCCTGGTCGCCGGAGGAAATGAAAATCTTGGTGCCGGTGATGCGGTAGCTGCCATCATCCAGCGGTTCCGCGCGGCTGGTCAGCAGGCCCAGGTCAGTACCGGCGGATGATTCGGTCAGCGCCATGGCGCCCGTCCATTCACCGCTGATCATGCGCGGCAGATACAGGGCCTTCAAGTCCGGGCTGGCGTGGTGCGAGATGGTTTCCACGGCGCCATGCGTCAGGCCAGGGAACAGGCCAAACGACAGATTGGCCGAAGACACCATTTCATTGAGCAGGATTTGCAGCGTCAGCGGCAGGCCCTGGCCGCCATATTCGGCGGCGCCCGACAGGCCGCACCAGCCGGCTTCGCGGAAGGTCTGGTAAGCGGCAGCCAGCCCCGGCGGGGTCGTGACCTGGCCATTTTCCAGGCGGCAGCCGGTTTCGTCGCCGCTGCGGTTCAGCGGTTCGATCACCTCGACGCAGAACTTGCCCCCTTCTTCCAGGATGCTGAGCGCAAGATCGGTATCGACTTCTTCGCAGCCCGGCAGGGCAGCCATGCTGGCATTGAAGTCGAAGACATCCGACAGCAGGAATTGAGCATCGTCGATAATGGGAATATAAGCAGTCATTGTGTTTCCTTGTCTTTAGGGACGGCAGGGAAAATCAGTTGCGCAGAGGCTTGCCGGTATCCAGCATATGGCGGATCCGCGCCTGGCTGGCAGGGGTGGAGAGCAATTCAAGAAAAGCGGTACGTTCCAGTTGCAGCAGAATGTCCTCCGTCAAGGGGAGCAGCGGGTCGGCGGCGCTGCCGCCACTCAGTATGCCGGCCAGCGCAGTATTGACCACGCCATCGTGTTCGCTGGCGCGGCCGGCCTGGACGTCGGCAATGATCTGGTTGCGCAGGGCAGCCAGACCGGCTGCGCCAGCGGCGCCCAGGCTGGCGGCCTCAGGCGGCTGATAGCCAGGCGCGAGCGCCAGGGCTTTGTTCTTGGCATCCGCCAGCAAGCGGTTGCGGTTCATGCTGATGCCGTCGCCTGGCCGCAGGAATCCCAGCCGGCGCGCATCGAAGGCGCTGGCGGAAACCTTGGCCGCTGCGATGAGTTCAAACGCTGCCATGGCGGGCGCGACGGGGCCGCGCGGCGCTTGGGGGGCGGTTTGCATGCGCAGCAGCATTTCCTTGCAGCCGCCCCAGCCCGGAATAACGCCGATACGGGTTTCGACCAGGCCCATGGAAAGCTCCGCATGCGCTTGGATGGCGTCGCAATGCAGCAGGATCTCGCAGCCGCCGCCCAGCGCCAGACCGGCAGCGGCGCCGACGACAGGGAAGGGCGCATATTTCACGGCCTGGAACGTGTCATGCCCCAGGTCAAGGAAGCGCTCCAGCGCTGGCTGGCCTTGTTTTTCCAAGGTGTCCAGAAACACGCGCAAATCGGCCCCGGCGCTGAAGGCCGTTGCGTCGCTGCCTATGACCAGCGCCTGGAAGTGGCTGCGGGTGCAAGCCAGCGCGGCCTGGATGGCTTCCAGCAAGGCCGGGTTGAAGGTATTCATTTTGGTGCGGAAGGCCAGTCCGGCAACGCCATCACCCAGGTCCCATAGCTCGGCAGTGTCCCAGCGGGCGGCCGGCTGATTGGCCAAGGCCAGGTCGGCCAGAAGCAGCACGCCTGGCGCGCGGCGCAGCGTATGGCAGCTGCCATCGGGCAGCAGGCAGACGCGCTGGCCATCCCGCACCGAGTAGAAACCGCCTTGGCGGGCCGCCAGCGCCAGATAGCCGGGCACAGGCAGGCCGCGTGCCTGCAGGCGCTGCGCCAGCCATTCGGCCCCCAGCCGGTCCATCAGTTCAAACGGGCCTTCCTTCCAGCCATAGCCATTGCGCATGGCTTCATCGACATCGAAGGGCGTATCGGCGATTTCAGGAACCAGTGCCGCGGCATAGGCCAGGGCTTGTTCCATGACCGCCGCCGCGTATTGGCCGCCGCGGCCGGGATGCTCCATCAGCGCGCGCGGCTGGCCGCCGCTGGCTTGCAGACTGTCCGAGGTGACAGCGCGCTGGGGCCGGTATTCGCCCGTGGCCAGATCGGTGACATCGCGCTGGCGGCGGTCGGCGGACAGCCGCACGAAACCGGCACCGCTTTTCCGGCCCAGGCGGTTTTCGCGGATCATGCGGGCAATCAGCGGCGGCTCGGCATCGCAAGCCTGGATGGCGTCACCGGCAGGCGTCGCCTGCTGCAGGCTGCGCAGGATGGTGGGCATCAGGTCTATGCCTACCAGATCGAGCAGGCCGAAAATGCCAGTGGCGGGAATGCCGAACGGACGGCTGATGACGGCATCGGCCTCTTCCACATCCAGGCCCAGGCGGATGGCTTCATTCTGGGCGACCACCATCCAGTAATTGCCAATACGGTTGCCAATGAAGCCCGGCGTGTCTTTGCAGCGCACGACGGTTTTGCCCAGCTGGCGGTCGGCAAAACGGGTAATGGCGGCGGCCGCGTCCTGGCGGGTTTGCGGGCCAGTGACCAGTTCCAGCAGCCGCATGATGCGCGGCGGGTTGAAAAAGTGGGTGATGAGGAAATCGCGGCAGAAGCTCTCAGGCATGCCGGCGGTCAGCGCCGCCAGGGGAATGGTCGAGGTGTTGGACGACACAATGCTGCCCGGTTTGCGGATGGCATCTATTTTGCGGTAGAGCGCCTGTTTCAGGTCCGGTCTTTCGGCAATGGCTTCGATAATCCAGTCGGCATCGGCCAGCGCGGGCAGGCCGGTGGCCACGGCGCCGGTGCGCAGGCGCGCGGCAAAGGCCGGGTCCATGAATCCGCCGGCTTTCAGTTGCCGGGCGACACCGGCATCGGCATTGGCCTGTTCGAGATCCAGCAGGACGACGTCCAGCCCGGCATTGGCCAGATGGGCGGCAATACCGGCCCCCATGACCCCGGCGCCGATCACGGCGGCTTTATGGATGGAAGTGTGCACGGCGGTATCCAGTGAGGTGGCGTTCAGAGAGGGAGTGTTCATGTCAGGCGGCCTCCAGGACCATGGCAATGCCTTGGCCGCCGCCTATGCATTGAGTGGCCAGCGCATAGCGGCCGCCGTCGCGGCGCAGCAGGCTGGCCGCCTTGCCGACCAGGCGCGCGCCGGTTGCGCCCAAGGGGTGCCCCAGGGCAATGGCGCCGCCATCCCGGTTCAGGTGGGCGGGGTCTAGGTCCAGATCCTTGCAGCAAGCCAGCACTTGCGCGGCAAAGGCTTCATTCATTTCAATGACATCGAGCTGCGCCGCCGTGATCCCGGCACGCGCTAGCGCCTTGCGCGTGGCTTCCACAGGGCCTATGCCCATGATTTCCGGCGCACATCCCGAGATGGCGTAGCCTGCCACGCGGGCCAGCGGCTGCAAACCATGGCGCTGCACGAAGTCTGCCGAGCAGACCAGCGTGGCCGAGGCGCCATCGGTCAGGGGGGAGGCATTGCCGGCAGTGACGCTGCCGCCCGCCTTGAACACGGTTTTCAGGCCCGCGAGTTTGCCGGGATCGGTCGCGCGCGGGCAGCCATCTTCCGCCACCTCATGATACGGGGTGATTTCCGCTGCCAATTTGCCTGCGGCGCGTGCAGCCAGCGCTTTGCGCTGGCTGTCCAGGGCATAAGCATCCTGCTCTGCGCGGCTGATGCCATAGCGGCTTGCCAGGTTTTCCGCTGTCAGGCCCATATTGAGCAGCGCAGTGCGCTGTGCCTCGTCCCAGGCCGGGTTGGGCAAGGGGTTGAAACCCATCATTGGCACCCGGCTCATGCATTCCACGCCGCCAGCCAGAAAGGCCTCACCCGCGCCCATGGCAATGGCGCCTGCGGCCATCTGCACGGCTTGCAGCGAAGAACCGCACCAGCGGTTCACGGTTGCCGCCCCTACCGAGTGCGGCAGGCCGGCGGTGAGGGCGGCGCAGCGGGCGATATTCAGGCCTTGCTCGCCTTCGGGAAAAGCGCAACCCAGGTTGATATCTTCCAGCAGGACGGGATCCAGGCCGGAGCGGCGCACCAGCGCCGCGATCACGTTCGCGGCGAGATCGTCGGGCCGCACGCTGGCCAGTGCGCCACGGTAAGCGGGCGTGAAAGGGCTGCGTAGGTAATCGACGATATAGGCAGTTGTCATGATTGGGGTTCCCGGGGGAAAACGGCCGCTGGGCCTGGGGGGTTACATGTTGGGGTAATTGGGTCCGCCGCCGCCTTCCGGGGGCGTCCAGGTAATGTTCTGCGCCGGATCCTTGATGTCACAGGTCTTGCAGTGCACGCAGTTCTGCGCATTGATGACAAAGCGCGGCGCGCTGCCGGCAGCGGCGCCGTCCGGGGCGGCGGGCGAGTCATCCACGACCTCATACACGCCGGCGGGGCAATACAGCCTGGCGGGCTCGCCATAGCGCGGCAGATTGCTGCGTATGGGAATAGAGGGGTCGGCCAGCTTCAGGTGCACGGGCTGGTCTTCCGAGTGGCTGGTGCTGGAAAGAAAGACCGAGGAAAGCTTGTCGAAGGTCAGGACGCCGTCATATTTGGGATAGGTAATAGGGCGCACAGCCGAGAGCGGCTGCATACAGGCGTGATCCGGCAAACGGTGGGTCAGGGTGCCGAAGGGGGATTTGCCCGTCCAGGACTGGCACCACATGTCCAGGCCGCCCAGGCCTATGCCCACGGGCGTGCCAAAGCGCGACCAGAGCGGCTTGACGTTGCGCACCGGTTTCAGGTCGCGGCCAATCGCGGAATCACGCCAGCCGCGCTCATAACTTTCCAGCACATCATGGCCGCGGCCGGCGGCCAGCGCATTGAAGGCGGCATCGGCCGCCTGCATGCCTGAGTGCAGCGCATTGTGGCTGCCCTTGATGCGCGGCACATTCATGAAGCCGGCCGCACAGCCAATCAGCGCGCCGCCAGGAAAGGCCAGCTTGGGCACGGATTGCCAGCCGCCTTCGGTCAGCGCGCGCGCGCCATAGGCCAGACGCCGGGCGCCGGTAAAGGTATCGCGTATCAGGGGGTGGGTCTTGAAACGCTGGAATTCGTCGTAAGGGGAAAGCGTCGGGTTCTGGTAGTCCAGGTGCAGCACGAAGCCGACTGTCACCAGATGATCGTCAAAGTGATAAAGGAAGGAGCCCCCGCCGGTATGCCGGTCCAGCGGCCAGCCAAAAGAATGCTGAACCAGGCCGGGCCGGAATTGTTCGGGCGTGACTTGCCAGAGTTCCTTGATGCCCAGGCCGAATTTCTGTGGCGCCCGGCCGGCTTCCAGGTCATAGCGGGCCAGCAATTGCTTGCTGAGACTGCCGCGTGCGCCTTCGGCAAAAAGCGTGTAGCGCGCCCGCAGTTCCATGCCGGGCGCGTAATCGTCGCGCGGCTGGCCGTCACGGCCGATGCCCATGTCGCCGGTTGCGATGCCGCAAACGGCGCCGTTTGCGTCATAGAGCGCCTCGGTGGCGGCAAAGCCCGGATAGATATCCACGCCCAGGGCTTCGGCCTGCGCGGCAAGATAGCGCGTCACATTGCCCAGCGAACCGATGAAATTGCCATGGTTGCTCATCAGTGCAGGCATGAGCCGGTTGGGCAGGCGCATGCCGCCTTTGCGCCAGAGGAAATAGAAATGATCCTCGCTGACAGGGGTGCTCAGGGGGCGTCCGGCATCCTCACGCCAGCCGGGCAACAGGGCATCCAGCCCGGCTGGGTCGATGACGGCGCCAGAAAGAATATGCGCGCCGACTTCGGAGCCTTTCTCCACGACCACGACGGAGAGTTCCTGCCCGCTTGCCGACGCACGCTGCTTGAGGCGGATCGCAGCGGCGAGTCCGGCGGGGCCGGCACCGACGATCACGACATCGAAATCCATGGATTCGCGCTGGGTTTGGCTCGTCACTGCATTATTTCCTGACATGAATGGCGGAACGGCATGGCCGCCGGGGCGGCTGAGACATGCCGGCGTGGCGTCAGCCGCTTTGCTCGCGGGTTGGCAACACCAGGTTGGGACAGCATCAAAATACTATATCAAACGATTGGTGTAATGGCGAAGGCGGCGGTTTTCCCAGCTTGACGAGTCAGCGCCAACACGCTATATCCGCACATTCCCAACCCGTTGCGCAGTGACGCCAGCGGGTCCGGGCTGGAATCAATCAAGAAGGTCGGAGCAAAGATGAGCGGGTATGGAAGCGGGGCAGAAAAGCGGGACAGCCGGGGAAAGTTCATCAGCGGCCTGGCCGTCGAGGGCTTGAGCGAACGTCATCGCGAGGTGCTGGAAGCGGCAGCGGCCCTGTTTGCCGAGCGTGGTTATGCCGCCACATCGGTCCGCGATATCGGTGAACGGGTAGGCTTGCTGGGCGGCTCCCTGTATCACTACATCAAGTCCAAGGAGGCGCTGTTCGTCAATATTCACGATATGGCGCTGCAGGTTGCGGAGGGCCGCCTCCAGGCTGCGATGGCCCGCCATGAAGACCCCTGGAAACGCCTGGAAGCGGCCTGCATCGCCATGCTGGACATCCAGCTGGACCCGGAATCGCTGACCATGCCCCTGATGAGCGACTTCAATGCCGTCCCGGCGGAAATCCGCATCAGCCTGATTGCCAAGCGGGACAAGTTCGAAGATATTTTCCGTGAGCTGATCGAGGCCTTGCCGCTGGCGCCGGATCTGAACCGGAATGTCTATCGCCTGCTCTTGCTGACCCTGCTCAACAACGTGAGCGGCTGGTATCGGCAGGGCAAGCTGTCGCCGGCTGAAATCGGCCAGCAGATCCTGCGCATTTTCCGGCATGACGACAAGGCGCTGCTGGCGGGCAAGTAAGCGGATGTCGCAGCGGGGTGTGGAGAAGTCCTGAAGTGGTCATTTATTGATCATGGGTTTCAAGTCATTGATTCAAAAGGCTGAAATTTGGTGTTCCCCAAGCTATCCATAAGCTTGTCCACATTTTTTCGGGATAAAAATGGAAAATTGGCGGGCCGCCGGGCTGGGGTCTGCCGGACGGCTGTGCTAGGCTGTCGGCAGCTCCGTCAGCCGCGGTGGCGGCGGACAACAGGTATCACAGGAGTTTTTTCATGCCTGAGTCTCTCAGCAAGGCCTTACTGGAATCCCAGGCCTACGATTTCGCCATTACCGTCCTGATCGCCGTCGTCATTCTGATTGTCGGCTGGTGGATTTCCAAATGGCTGGGCGCCATGGTGCGCCGCGCCGCCACCAGTTCGCCGCGCATTGATGCGACGATTGTGCCCATCCTCAGCAGCGTGGCTGTCTGGTCAGTGCGCGTCTTCACACTGGTAGCGGTGCTGGCGCGTTTCGGCGTGCAGACGGCCAGTATCATCGCTGTGCTGGGCGCTGCCGGTCTGGCCATCGGCCTGGCGTTGCAGAACACGCTGCAAAATATTGCCGCGGGTGTCATGCTGCTGGCCTTGCGGCCCATGCGTGCCGGTGAGTACATCTCGGTAGGCGGCACCAACGAAGGCACGGTTGAGGAAATCGGCCTGTTCATGACGCGCCTGACGCAGTTCGACGGCATTGCCATTTCGCTGCCCAACAGCACGGTATGGGGCGCGAACATTATCAACTACAGCCGCAACCCGACCCGCCGCCTGGATCTGGAAGCCCAGGTGCGCTATGACGATGACCTTGATGTGGCCGTCAACAGCCTGAAGGCCCTTATCAACAACCATCCGCTGATTTCCAAGGATCCGGCGCCGATGGTGATGGTGATGGGTTACCGGGAAAACGGTGTCAGCATCAATATCCGCGTCTGGACCGATAACGCCAAGTACTGGGAACTGCGCTGGGATATGCTCTACAAGATCCGCAAGACGCTGGTCGATGCCGGTATGGGCGCCGCTGTGCCGGTGCGCGAGCTGCAAGGCCCGGCAGTGGCCAGGGAGCGCCGCGAAGGCTGAGCGGCCTGACGAGCGCCGGCCAGTGCCTGGCCGGCCTTGTTTCAGGAAGGTTTGCGGTGGTGCTGCGGTGTCAGCATCGCCGTACAGACGCCGCGCATCATGTCAACTTCATCACGGCTCAAGGCGCTGCGGCCAAACAGATGCTGCATGCGCGGCATCAGTTTCTTGGGATGCTCCGGGTCCAGGAAGCCTACTCCGATCAAGGCTTCCCGCCAGTGTTCCAGAAAGGCCTGAACCTGGCCGTTGCTGGCCAGGGCAGTGCCGGGATCCACGCTCTGAATGGGGGTGTGCGGCAGCGCCCGGCCTTCCGTGCCCAGGGCGTAACGCATTTCCCAGGCCGCCAGTTGCAGCGCTTGCGCCACATTGAGCGAACTGTATTCCGGGTTGGCGGGGATATGGCAGATGCGCTGGCACAGGGCAATATGCGCATTGGTCAGCCCGCTGCGCTCCGTACCCAATACAATAGCGACGCTGGCATCGTCCTGCGACACCAGCAATTCGCGGCTTTCCATCGCGGCTTCGCGGATGTCACAGACCGGCGGGCCGATATCGCGCGGCCTGGCGGTCAGGGCATACGCCCGGGCGACCGGAGCCAGCGCTTCTTCAAGAGAAGCTGTTATCAGCGCGCCAGACAGGATATCATCGGCGCCACTGGCCATGGCAATGGCATCAGGGTGCTGGGTGATATCGTCCAGTTTGGGCGTGACCAGCACCAGCGAGGAGAACCCCATGGTCTTGATGGCCCGGGCGGCTGCTCCCACATTGCCGGGGTGGCTGGGAGAGGTCATGATGAAGCGTACACGCGAAAAAACAGGCGTCATTTAAAATACCGGTCTGGGCCTACTGCCAGTTACTTTTATATAGGCCCTGGATGAGTGCCATCCAGGGCCTGCGAACGGATCAATACGGAATTCTATGCATCCCATGCTCAACACCGCCGTCAAGGCGGCGCGCCGCGCCGGCGCGATCATCAACCGCGCCAGCCTGGACCTCGACAAGATTCAGGTCGGCCGCAAGGGGCCCAACGATTATGTCACGGAAATCGACCGGGCCGCAGAGCAGGCCATCATCGAAATCCTGAGCACGGCATACCCGGATCATGCGTTCCTGGCGGAAGAAGCGGGTGAACTGCCTGCGGCGGATGGTTCGGCTGAATCCGAATACCGCTGGATCATCGACCCGCTCGATGGCACGACGAATTTCATTCACGGCTACCCTTCTTTTGCCGTTTCCATCGCCTTGCAGCATCGTGGCGTCACGACCCAGGCGGTGATTTACGATCCGTCCACCAATGAACTGTTCACGGCCAGCCGCGGCGGCGGCGCCTTTCTGAACGACCGCCGCGTGCGCGTCGGCAGCCGCGCGCGCTACCACGACGCCTTGCTGGGCGTGCGCTGGCCCAGCGGCGCTGGCCCGGTGGGCGTGCCGCGCTACCGCGAACTGATGGAACAGTGCTCGGGCGTGCGCCGCAGCGGCTCTGTCGTGCTGGACATGGCTTATGTGGCCGTCGGCCGGCTGGATGGTTTCTGCGGCATGGGCCTCAAGCCCTGGGATCTGGCGGCGGCTGGCCTGATGGTGCTGGAAGCCGGCGGCCTGGTGGGCGATTTCGAAGGCGAGCAGACCTGGTTCGAAAGCGGCAATGTGCTGGCCGGTTCGCCCAAGATCTTCACGCAGATGCTCGGCCACCTGCAACTGGACTGATCCTACTAGGGCCGCCCTGTCTGATGGCAGGGCGGCCGGATTCACAGCAGGCGCGTATCGTCACGATCGCGCCTGCTGTTTTTTTCTGTACGGTTGCGATACGGATTTTTTTATCCTGTTGCGCCGCGTATGACACAGAATCCTAGTACGATTGGAAGCTTCTGGAACAACTGGAGTCTTTCATGGAGTGGCTGCTGGACCCTTCAGCATGGGTCGGCTTGCTGACATTGGTCGTGCTTGAGCTGGTGCTCGGTATCGACAACTTGGTATTCATCGCTATCCTGGCGGAGAAACTGCCGCCGTCGCAGCGGGACCGCGCCCGCATCATCGGTTTGTCGCTGGCGCTGCTTATGCGTCTGGCGCTGCTGACTGCGATTTCCTGGATCGCGACCCTCACTTCCCCGCTATTCTCCCTCGGTTCGCTGAGCTTTTCCGGCCGCGACCTGATATTGATGGCCGGCGGCTTCTTCCTGCTCTTCAAAGGCACGATGGAGCTGCACGAGCGTATTGAAGGCAAATCGCATCATGTCCGTGGCCCCCGTGTGTATGCGGGTTTCTGGGTCATCGTGACGCAGATTGTGGTGCTGGATGCTGTCTTCTCGCTGGACGCAGTGATTACCGCTGTCGGTATGGCCGAGCACCTCTCCGTGATGATGTTGGCGGTGGTGATTGCCATAGGCGTGATGTTGATCGCCTCCAAGCCGCTGACGATCTTCATCAACCGCCATCCCACGGTGGTGGTGCTGTGTCTGGGCTTTCTGCTGATGATCGGCTTTTCGCTGGTGGCAGAGGCCTTTGGCTTCAAGGTGCCCAAGGGCTACCTGTATGCCGCTATCGGTTTCTCCATCCTGATCGAAGTCCTGAACCAGCTGGCGCGCCGCAGTCTGGTGCGCACGGTCGCGGCCCGGCCTATGCGGGAACGAACGGCAGAAGCGGTGCTGCGCATGCTGGGCAAACGCTTGCCTGACGAGATCGAAACCGATCAGCCTGCGCCGGAAACCCCTGCCGTGGCGTTTGGTGTCGAGGAACGCAATATGGTCAGCGGCGTTCTGACGCTGGCCGAACGTTCCATCCATTCGATCATGACGCCGCGCACGGATATCAGCTGGGTCAACTTGCAGGACAGCCCGGAAGTCATCCGCGAGCAGCTGAGCGCTTCGCCGCACAGTTTCTTCCCGGTATGCGATGGCGCGCTGGATGAAGTGGTGGGTGTGGGCCGGGTCAAGGACATGATCGCCGACATCATCACCGAAGGCGCGATCCGCCGTGACCGTCTGCGGGAACCGCTGATCGTGCATGAATCCATCGGCATTCTGCGGCTGATCGAAACGCTCAAGCGTTCGCGCGGCCAGCTGGTGCTGGTGACGGATGAATTCGGCGCCATAGATGGCCTGGTGACGCCCATCGACATATTCGAAGCCATCGCAGGCGAGTTCCCGGACGAGGATGAAACCCCGGACGTGGTGCAGGATGGCGACAACCGCTGGCGCGTCAATGGCGCTGCCGACCTGCACTACCTGGAGCAGGTGCTGGAAGTGGATGGCCTGGTGGATGAGGCCGATGATTACACGACGCTGGCCGGGTATCTGCTGGCGCGTTTTGGCAGCCTGCCGCAGGTCGATGATGTCTGCGAATTTTTGCAGGATCATGTGCGGGTGCGCTTCCAGGTGCTGGCGCTGGAAGGGCGCCGCATCGCCGAAGTGCTGGTGGAGCGCATTGTGCTGGAACCGGAGATGCCTGACGGCAGCGCCCCGGGGGCCTGACGCCGCCATGCAGGGCAGGCCAGGCCTGTCCTGCGTGCCAACCGGGTTCAGCCAGGCCGGGTATGATGCGGCGTTTCGTTTTGTCCGCCGTCCCGGCTTCACGCTGGCGGGCGGCAGGCAATGATGGGTTTAGAACCGGCAGTGGCTGGACGCCGCTGCCGATTTTTTTGAATTATTTTCGGGATAGACATGGACGCAGGACTTCTACATCTGATCAAAGCATTTTTCCTGGGCATCATCGAAGGCTTGACGGAATTCATTCCGGTGTCCAGCACAGGGCATTTGATACTGATCGGTGACTGGATCAACTTCCAGAGCAGCGATGGCAAGGTGTTCGAAGTCGTGATTCAGCTGGGCGCCATTCTGGCCGTGATGTGGATTTTTCGCGCGCGCCTGGGCCAGCTGATCGGCGGCACGCTGCGCGGCGAGCGCCAGGAAGTCCGGTTTGCGCGCAACCTGATCGTGGCCTTCTTGCCCGCAGGCGTGATCGGCGCCATTTTCATCAGCCAAATCAAGGCCATTTTTTATCACCCCGGGGTGGTGGCCACGACGCTGATCATTGGCGGCCTCATCATGCTGTATGTGGAGCGCAATGCGCATAATGCCAAGGCGCCCAAACAGACGGCTGCCGATGCGCGCGCGACATCCTATACCCTGGAAGAAATTTCCTGGAAGCAGGCGCTGGGCGTAGGGGTGGCGCAATGCGTGGCCATGATTCCGGGAACGTCGCGTTCGGGGGCAACCATCATCGGCGGCATGATCGCAGGGATTCAGCGCAAGACCGCGACGGAGTTTTCGTTCTTCCTGGCCATGCCGACCATGTTGGGCGCAGCGGTATATGACATGTACCGCAACTATCACCTGCTGACCCAGCATGATTTGTCCGCGATTGCGGTGGGTTTCGTGGCCGCTTTCCTGAGCGCCATCCTGGTGGTGCGTGCGGTGCTGCGTTTCGTGGCCAATCACACCTATCGCGGCTTCGCCTGGTACCGCATCGCCCTCGGCCTGCTGGTCGCCGTGATGCTGTTCGTCAAGGCCTGATTCTGCACGGCAGGCGGCGCCGCCGCCTGGCCTGTCGCGTTCCGCGTATTGCGCTGCGGAAGGTGCGCGCGAAGTAAAAAAACCGCCTGCCAGGCCTGGGTAAAACCAGGATGGCAGGCGGTTTTTGCATCGGCAAGATGCTGCTGGCGGCGCGGGCCGTCAGGCTCAGGAACGGTGTTCCTGGGTTTCGTTATCGGCTTCTTCCAGGTCGTAGGCGGTCAGCCCGTCCTGATCCAGGGCGAACCAGCCGCCACGCCAGGGCTGTTCATCACAGCTCCAGTCCGGCAGCACCCAGCGTTCGCAGGCACGCCCTTCGACCTGCAGGACATGCCGCGCAGGACGGTGGGTATGGCCGTGAATCATCAGGGAAACGCCTGTATCCCGGAACGCGGCTTCGATTGCGGCAGCGTTCACATCCATGATTTCCTGGGATTTCTGCTGATTGGCCTGCATGCTGTCGTTGCGGGCCTGCTGCGCCATTTTCAGGCGCTCGGGAATCGGCATGGACAGGAATTTCGCCTGCCATTCAGGATCGCGCACCATGGCCCGGAACTGCTGGTAGGCCTGGTCGTCCGTGCAATACTCGTCGCCATGGGAGAGCAGCACCGTGCGGTAATCCGTTGTCAGCAGCACGGCGTCGGGCAGCAGTTGGGCGCCCAATTGGCTGGCCAGGGCTTCGCCCATCAGGAAATCCCGGTTGCCCCGGCCAATCCAGACCGGAATCCGGCCAGCCGTCTCGCGCAAGGCGGCCAGGACATCGGCCAGCCAGGGGGGGGCAATGGCGACGCTATCGTCACCAATCCAGAAATCAAAGATATCGCCCGGCAACAGCAAGGCGTCGGCTTCCTCGGCGGCGGCCGCGAGAAAACCGATGAATGCCTCATTGGTGGCGGGCGTGGCTTGCGCCAGATGCAGATCGGCGGCAAACCACAGCGTGCCGGGCAGCGTCAGGCGCGGCAGCTTATTCAAGCGCTTCAGCCTTGATGATGACGACGTCATCGACCGGCACGTCTTGGTGGAAGCCGCGGCTGCCGGTGCGGGCGCCTTTGATCTTTTCCACAATGTCCTGGCCTTCCACAACTTCACCGAACACGGCATAGCCCCAGCCTTGCGGGGTCGGCGCGCTGAAGTTCAGGAAGTCATTGTCCTTGACGTTGATGAAGAACTGGGCCGTGGCCGAATGGGGGTCGCTGGTGCGGGCCATGGCCAGCGTGTAGCGCTTGTTCTTCAGGCCGTTGTCGGCTTCGTTCTTGATCGGGGCATGGGTCTGCTTTTGCTTCATGCCGGCTTCGAAACCGCCGCCCTGAATCATGAAACCGTCGATGATGCGGTGGAAAATCGTGCCGTCGTAGAAGCCTTCCTGCACATAGGTCAGGAAGTTGGCGGCGCTGACGGGCGCTTTTTCTGCGTCCAGGGCGATGATGATGTCGCCTTGATTGGTCTGCAGTTTGACGCGGGGCTGATTGCTCATGACGGGGGCTCCTTGGCTTGTCGGTGAAATGGCCGGACTTGGCGGATTGCCTGCCTTGACGGGCAGGATGGCATAGCCGGCGGCGACGATGGCCGCGATAGCAATGCCTGACAGTGTCAGCCGGCGGGTAAAAGTCCTTTTGGTCATGGCTGGACCTCAGGGGAAGAAAGGGATTGTACGGCGGAGATGCGGCCGTCCAGGCCGCGCAGGCCCAGCGCGCGGGCGCGCTCGAAAGCGCGCGCCGATTGCGCCAGGCGCAGGTCTCCAAGATTGGCCCAGGCCATGGCATAGCCAGGGTCTGCATTGAGCGCCATGGACAGCGCATCTTCTGCCTGGTCGAGCTTGCCCGCGCGCCAGTAGAGCGCGGCCAGGTTATTCCAGGGTTCCGGGAGTTCCGGGTAGTTCGTGGTCATTTCGCGGTAGATGTCCATGGCTTGCTGGGCCTGGCCGCTGGCCTGCAGCGCGCGGGCATAGAGGAATTGCAGTTGCACATCGACCCCCGGGTCGCTGCGGTTGCTTTCTTCGGCCAGGCGTTGCTCGATGCGCTTCATGGCTTCGCGGGTATTACCGTTGTCGAGCAGGCGGGCAATTTCCGCCGCGGTTTCGCTGGCGCTGGGCGGCAGGGAAGTGTCCACGCCCGGTTTCAGGGCTTCCAGAAAGCGTGCCAGGGTCTCAGAGCCGCCGCTGGGCTCGCCTTTGCCATTCGGGCTAGGCATATCGACGACGGGCAGCGCCTGGGCATGCACGGCCGGTGCCACCAGCAGAAGGCTGGCGAGCAGGGAGCGGGACAGGAAAATCGAGAAGGTTTTGGTCATATCGCCTGGGCGGATTTCAGTGCAAAGACTGCCGGGCTTGAAGTCAGGGCAGCCGTGCTTGCTATACTTGCCGATCGCCATTTTAGCCTTGCTTGCCGTCCGGTACGGTACGCCGTAGGCTGCACTGCGCCACGCAAGGGTTTTTCCCCGTCATGGCAGCGCCGTGCAGCCGCGTTCATCACCTGTCATACATCGGGCCGTTAGACTTCATGATGCAGATTCACAACACCCTGTCACGTACCAAGGATTCCTTGCGCCCCATTGAGCCGGGCAAGGTGCGCATGTATGTGTGCGGCATGACGGTGTATGACTACTGCCACTTGGGCCATGCGCGCATGCTGGTCAGTTTTGATGTTGTGCAGCGCTGGTTGCGCGCCTCCGGGCTGGATGTGCGCTATGTGCGCAATATTACGGATATCGACGACAAGATCATCCGGCGGGCGGTGCAGACCGGCAGGCGCATTGGCGAAGTGACCGCTTTCTTCATCGACGCCATGCATGCGGATGAACGGGCGCTGGGCGTGCAGCCGCCGGATGCCGAGCCGCGGGCGACGGAGCATGTCGGCGATATGCTGGGCATCATCGCCCGGCTGGAAGAAAAAGGCCTGGCTTACCGCGCCGATGATGGCGATGTGAATTATTCGGTCAGGGCATTTCCTGGCTACGGCAAATTGTCCGGGCGCAGCCTGGATGACCTGCGCGCTGGTGAACGGGTCGCCGTCGATACCAGCAAGCGCGACCCCCTGGATTTTGTGCTCTGGAAGGCTGCCAAGCCCGAGGAACCCGCCGATACGCGCTGGGATTCCCCGTATGGTTTCGGGCGGCCCGGCTGGCATATCGAATGTTCGGCCATGAGCAAGGCCTTGCTTGGCCTGCCGCTGGACATTCATGGCGGCGGCCCTGATCTGAAATTCCCGCACCACGAAAACGAAATCGCTCAGACGGAAGGCGCATACGACCAGACGCTGGCGAATATCTGGATGCATTGCGGCCCGCTGATGGTGGATGCCGACAAGATGTCCAAATCGCTGGGGAATTTCCGCACCATCCGGCAGACCATTGCGCGGGATGCCTCGCACGAAGAGCACCATGAAGGCGAAGGGGACGAATGGTTCAACCGCCGCGAAGCGGAAATGCTGCGTTTCTTTATCGTGCGCAACCATTACCGCAGCGCGCTGAACTACGCCCCGGACAACCTGAACGACGCGCAAAACGCCTTGGACAGGCTGTACCGCAGCTTGCAGGCCGTGCGCGCGGATGAGGCTGGCGTGGATTGGAACCACCCCAGCGCCCAGGCCTTCAAGGCCGCCATGGACGATGATTTCAATGCGCCTGGTGCTTTGGCGGTGCTGTTCGAGTTGTCGGGCGAAGTGAATCGCAGCGGCTCGGCGCGCTCGGCAGGCCAGTTGCGCGGGCTGGGCGAGCTGCTGGGCTTGTTGCAGCAGGACCCGGAAGCCTATTTCAAGTGGCCGACACGCTATCGCCAGAAGCAGGCGGCGGATGGCGGGGCGGAGAGCGCAGCCGCAGCGGCCGGGGCTGCCCTGGATGACGCTGCCATTGATGCCCTAGTGGCGCAGCGCGGCGCGGCCAAGCAGGCCCGTGATTTCGCCCGGGCGGATGCCTTGCGCGCGGAATTGCGTGCGGCAGGCGTGGAACTGGATGACAAGCCGGGCGGTGTGACGGTCTGGAGGCGTGCATGAGCCAGGTGAGTCAGCCCGGCCAGAACGGCTCCGCCAAACCGGCATACTGGGATGCGGCGGTAGCGCATTTGTTGCGCCGCGATCGCATCCTGAAAAAAATCATTCCGCAGCACGATGGCAACTGGCTGATGACACGCGGCACGCCTTTTGCCACGCTGGTGCGTTCGGTGGTGGGCCAGCAGATTTCCGTCAAGGCGGCCAACGCTTTGTGGGAGAAACTGAACCAGGCCAGCGAGTCGGTGCATGAGCCGGAGGTTTATCTCGCGCTGGGTGAGACGGGCCTGCGCGGCCTGGGTCTGCCCAAGCGCAAGGCAGAATATGTCCTTGATTTAGCTGCTGGTTTTCAGGAACGCCGTTTGCGCCCCGAATTGTGGGATAGCATGGACGATGAGGCCGTCATTGCCGAGCTGACCACCATCTGGGGTATCGGGCGCTGGACAGCGGAAATGTTTCTGATCTTTAATCTACAACGGCCGGATGTCCTGCCGTTGGACGATGCCGGCCTGCTGAAAGCCATTTCGCAGCATTATTTCAGTGGCGAGCCCGTGTCGCGCTTTGAAGCGCGCGAGGTGTCTCAGGCCTGGCAGCCTTGGCGTACCGTCGCCACCTGGTATCTCTGGCGCAGCCTGAATGCCGTCGCAGTGCCTTCCTGCTGACGGCCCGGACTCGTCTTCACGCATACGGAATCTCATACGCAATGCGCAATACATTTCTCGAATTCGAACAGCCTCTGGCGGAGCTGGAAAGCAAAATTGAACAGCTGCGCTTTGTCCAGACTGATTCGGCAGTCGATATTTCGGATGAAATCTCCAAACTGCAGCAGAAAAGCCAGACGCTGGCCAAAAACATCTATGCCAAGCTGACGCCCTGGCAGACGGCGCTGGTGGCGCGCCATCCGCAACGGCCTTATACGCTGGATTACGTGCGTGAAATCTTTACCGATTTCCATGAGCTGCACGGTGACCGCATGTATGCCGACGATCAGTCCATCATCGGCGGCATGGCGCGTTTTGACGGCAAGCCGTGCATGATCATCGGCCACCAGAAAGGCCGCGACACCAAAGAGCGCGCACGCCGCAATTTTGGTATGCCGCGTCCGGAGGGCTATCGCAAAGCGCTACGCCTGATGCGTCTGGCGGAAAAATTCCGCATGCCGGTATTCACCTTCGTGGATACTCCGGGCGCCTATCCTGGCGTGGGCGCGGAAGAGCGCGGCCAGTCCGAAGCTATCGGCCATAACCTGTACGCGATGGCCGAATTGCGGGTGCCCATCATCTCGACGATCATCGGCGAAGGCGGCTCGGGCGGCGCACTGGCGATTGCCGTGGGCAATACCGTGCTGATGCTGCAATACTCCACCTACTCGGTCATTTCCCCCGAAGGCTGCGCGTCCATTCTATGGCGCAGCGCCGACAAGGCGTCGGAAGCCGCGGCCGCGCTGGCGATCACTGCGCCGAGTTTGAAAGAACTGGGGCTGATCGACCGTATCGTCAATGAACCCATCGGCGGCGCGCACCGCGACCCCGGTGTTATGGCGCGCCTGCTGCGCCGCGCGCTGAGCGATTCCTTGCGCCAACTGAGCGGCATGACGCCGGATCAGCTGGTGGCGCATCGCCTGGAACGCATTCGCGCCTATGGCGAAGTGCAGGAAGTCAAAGGCTAAGCCGCATGGATAAGGCGGTCGATGGCCTGAGCGCCAGCGCCGCCCACGCGCTGGCCGAGCCTGTGCGTGCCATGTTGGCCGCGCTGCCCACGGGCACGCGGCTGGCAGTCGGGCTGAGCGGCGGGCCGGATTCTTTTGCGTTGGCTTGCTGCGCCGCGCCGCTGGCGCGCAGCCTGGGCTTATCCCTGCACGGTTTTCATGTCCACCATGGGCTGCTGGCGCAGGCGGATACCTGGGCGGCGCAGGCCAGGGCGCTGGGCGAACAACTGGGTTGCCCGGTGCATGTCGCGCATGTGGACGTGACCGGCGCAGCTGCGCTGGGCATGGAAGCCGCCGCGCGCGAAGCGCGCTACGCCGCCCTGGCGGATCTGTCCCAAAGCCACGGCATTTCGGTTGTGCTGCTGGCCCATCATCAGGATGACCAGGCGGAAACCGTGTTGCTGCGGCTGTTGCGCGGCACCGGCCCCGAAGGCCTGGCCGCCATGGCAGCGCAAAGCCGGCGTGGCGGGGTGGCGTATTGGCGGCCCTGGCTGAATGTGCCGCGCAGCCGCATTGTGCCGATGGCGCAGGCTTATGCCGGGCAATATGGCATTCCGCTGGCGGATGACCCGACCAATCTTGATCCGCGCTACACGCGTGCCGCGCTGCGCGTGCAGCTGGCGCCTGTGCTGGATGAACGCTGGCGCGGCTGGCGCAGCATCCTGGCGCGCCATGCGCGCCTGGCGGCGCAGCAGGCGGAAATCCTGGCAGAAGTGGCCCAGGCTGATTTGCAGGGCCTGGCGCCCGAGGCAGACGGCAGTTTTTCGCTGGCGCGCTGGCGCGAGCTTTCCGCGGCGCGCCAGGCGCATGTCTTCCGTCACTGGCTGCAAAGCCAAGGCGCGCTCATGCCGACCGAAGCCAGACTCAATGACATCCTGCGCCAGCTGCGCCAGTTGCACGCGCTGGGGCATGACCGCCGGATGTCGGTCAGGCATGGGGATTGGCTGGTCAGTTGCGTCAAGGGCAGGGTCAGGCTGACTCGCCATCTTTGAGCCGCCGCGCCGCTGGCCTGTGGCCGTGCCTGGGGACGGCAGGCTTTTTTGCCTTTGCCATGCCGCAGCGGCGCAAGTTCTGTAAGGAAATTGCTCACTTGGCGATCTATCGTTGATAAGATAGAACGTTTTCGCTATATGCAGACAAACACTTAGCGTTAAAATTATTCCCCTTTTATTTCCCGTTCAACGGGCGCGTGCTTAAAACCGGGTGGAAGATGGCTCTGATAGTTCACAAGTACGGCGGAACCTCCATGGGGTCTGTCGAAAGGATCAAGAATGTCGCGCGGCGCGTGGCCAAATGGCACGCCGCTGGTCATAAAGTCGTGGTGGTCCCGTCCGCCATGTCGGGCGAAACCAATCGCCTGCTCGGTTTGGCGCGTGAAATTTCTGCCATGCCCGATGGCCGCGAACTCGACATGATTGCCGCCACCGGTGAACAGGCCAGCAGCGGTCTGCTGGCGCTGGCCTTGCAGGCCGAAGGCGTGGCTGCGCGCAGCTATGCGGGCTGGCAGGTGCCGGTGCGCACGGATTCCGCCTACACCAAGGCGCGTATCCAGGAAATTGACGCGACGCGCGTGCAGGCCGATCTGGATGGGGGCCGCGTGGTTGTCGTTACCGGTTTCCAAGGGGTGGACGATAACGGCTACATCACGACGCTGGGCCGTGGCGGTTCCGATACTTCGGCTGTGGCGATTGCCGCCGCGCTGGGTGCCGATGAATGCCTAATCTACACCGATGTGGATGGCGTCTATACCACTGACCCGCGCATCGTGCCGGAAGCCCGCCGCCTGAATGTCGTTTCCTTCGAGGAAATGCTGGAAATGGCGTCGCTGGGCTCCAAGGTGCTGCAGATCCGTTCGGTCGAGTTCGCCGGCAAGTATCGTGTCCCGGTGCGGGTGTTGTCCTCGCTTACCGATCCCCTTCTTCCGCTCGACGACGAAATGCATTCGGGCACGCTCATTACTTTCGAGGAAGACGAAAAAATGGAATCC
>NZ_JBQEKA010000039.1:0-28967 GCF_052103615.1 Kerstersia sp.
GGCTATCCCTGGCAAGCTTCGAGGAAGAGCGAAACATGGCTTATATCAGCAGCGTTGAACGCATAGGCATCCGCAAGGGCCTGGAACAAGGACGCAACGAAGGCATGGCGGGTTTGTTGCGCGTCCTGCTGGAAACACGCTTCGGGCCGCTGTCTGACGCCGACCTGGCGCGCCTGCAACAGGCCGATCCGAACCGGCTGCACCTCTGGGCCCAGCGCCTGCTGGACGCCCAGACGCTGGAACACATCTGGCATTAGGCCTGGCTGACGCCACCGTCGTGTTGATGCGACACCGCTTTCCGGGCTGCGCACAGAGCACATATGCCCGCGCCGCACCGCACCAGGCCGCTCTCCGTGAAAAACCGGTGAAACGCCCGCTTCCGTGCCAGCCGTTCGGGCCTGGCGCCCCTGGGCTTTCCCTAGTTTCCCTTTGACGATCAAACAATTAGCAAGATATAATCGGGAGTTCGACATTCTGTCGTTCCATTTTTACGAGGTTCATCCCATGTACGCGGTCATAAAAACCGGCGGCAAGCAATATCGTGTTGCTGCTGGCGAAAAACTCAAGGTAGAACAGATACCTGCAGACATCGGGCAAGAAATCACCCTGGATCAAGTTCTGTCCGTGGGCGAAGGCGAGTCGCTGAAGGTTGGCACGCCGGTCGTCGCTGGTGCAGTGGTCAAGGCAACGGTTCTTGCGCACGGTCGTCACGACAAGGTCAAGATCTTCAAGCTGCGTCGCCGCAAGCACTACCAGAAGCATCAAGGCCATCGCCAGAACTACACCGAGATCCGCATCGAGACGATCTCCGCCTGAGCCTTGACGGCTCTCCGGTGAGGTCACGTTTCTTGCAAGCAACCCATTCCCGGCGCAGCCAGGCGCTTGCGACGGGAATTTGAATATCAGGAGCCAGACATGGCACAGAAAAAGGGCGGCGGCTCAACTCGCAACGGCCGCGACTCAGAAGCTAAACGACTTGGCGTCAAGGTTTATGGCGGTCAAGCCATCTCCGCCGGCGCCATCATCGTGCGCCAGCGCGGCACCCGCTTCCACCCGGGCGTCAACGTGGGCCTGGGCAAGGATCACACCCTGTTCGCACTGGCCGACGGCGTTGTCCAATTCGGCGTCAAGGGCAAGCTGAACAAGGCTACCGTCTCCATCGTCGCGGCTGAATAAGCCACGCCGCATCGACGGATGCCCGCGCCTGGCGGCCTGAACCGCCGGCGCTTCCCGTGCCAGTCACGGGCCGGGTCCCTGCACAGCGCTAGCCGCTGGCGGGGACTTTGCATTTCTTCTCTGGGAATTTTCCCCACTATCGCCTCTCCAAGGCCCCGCAATCATGAAATTTGTAGATGAAGCGACCATTGAGGTCATCGCCGGTAAAGGCGGCAACGGCGTGGCCAGTTTCCGCCGTGAAAAATTCATCCCCTTCGGCGGCCCCAACGGCGGCGATGGGGGACGCGGCGGCAGCATTTTTGCCGTGGCCGACCGCAATATCAACACGCTGATAGATTACCGCTACAGCCGCCTGCACCGCGCCAAGAACGGCGAGAACGGCCGCGGCTCCGATCAGTATGGCGCCGCCGCGCCGGATATCGTGCTGCGCGTGCCTGTCGGCACCGTGTTCTACGATGCGGATACCGGCGAACAACTCTTCGACCTGGATCACCACGACAAGCGCGTCACGCTGGCCGAAGGCGGCCACGGCGGGCTGGGCAATCTGCACTTCAAATCCAGCGTGAACCGCGCGCCGCGCCAGTTCACCTATGGCAAGGAAGGCGAACAGCGCCGCCTGCGCCTGGAACTGAAAGTGCTGGCTGATGTCGGCCTGCTGGGCCTGCCCAATGCCGGCAAGTCCACTTTCATCACGCGTGTCTCCAATGCGCGCCCGAAAATCGCGGATTATCCTTTCACCACCCTGCACCCCAATCTGGGCGTCGTGCGCACCTCAGAATCGCACAGCTTCGTTGTGGCGGATATTCCCGGCCTGATCGAAGGGGCATCCGAAGGCGCGGGCCTCGGCCACCGCTTTCTGCGTCACCTGGCGCGCACCCGTGTGCTCTTGCATCTGGTGGATGTTTCTTCCCCCGATCCGGATATCGACCCTCTGCCCCAGGCCGTGGCCGACGCCCGCGCCATCGTGGAAGAGCTGCGCCGCTACGACCCCGAACTGTATGCCAAGCCGCGCTGGCTGGTGCTCAACAAGCTGGACATGCATGCCGACCCGGAAGCCCTGCGCGCCGCGTTCGTGCGTGAACTAGGCTGGGAAGGTCCGGTCTATGGCATCTCCGCCCTGACGGGCGACGGCATCCAGCCGCTGCTGTGGGCGCTGCAAGAGTATGTGGATCAGGCCCGCCGCGAAGCGGACGAAGCGCAAGCCCGGGCCGATGGCACTTATGTGGAAACCGACCCGCGCTTTGACGACGCCCGCCAGCTCTCCGATGCGCCGTCGCCTGCCGACGACATCGGCGGCACCGATACGCCCCCGGCCGAGCCGCGATAAGTCATAATCCCTGTCTGCCCCCGGCCTGTGCAAACACGCCGGGGCTTTCCGCCATCTTTCTTTTTACGCTGCTGCGCCGCTGCTCCCATGGCTTCCGCTCCTGTTTCCGTCATCGCCTCCGCCGACCGCCTGGTGGTCAAGGTGGGTTCGTCCCTGGTCACCAATGAAGGCCGCGGCCTGGATCTGACCGCGCTGGGCAATTGGGCCCGCCAGATCGCAGCGCTGCATGCCGATGGCAAGCAGGTCGTGCTGGTCTCCAGCGGCGCCATTGCCGAAGGCCTGGCGCGTCTGGGCTGGCTGCAACGCCCTAAGGTCATGCACGAGCTGCAAGCTGCGGCTGCCGTCGGCCAGATGGGCCTGGCGCAAGCCTATGAAGCGGCCTTCGCCCGCCATGGCCTGCGCACCGCGCAGATCCTGCTGACCCACGAAGACCTCGCCGACCGCACCCGCTACCTGAACGCGCGCTCTACCCTGTTCGAGCTGCTGCGCCTGGGCGTGGTGCCCATCATCAACGAAAACGATACCGTCGTGACCGACGAAATCCGCGTCGGCGACAACGACACGCTGGGCGCCCTGGTCACGCACCTGGTCGATGCCGACGCCCTGATTATCCTGACGGATCAACGCGGCCTCTATTCCGCCGACCCGCGCAAAGACCCTGCTGCCCGCTTCATTTCACACGCCGAAGCGGGTTCGCCCGAATTGGAAGCCATGGCTGGCGGCGCGGGCAGCAATGTCGGCACTGGCGGCATGCTGACCAAGATCCTGGCCGCCAAACGCGCGGCCCACAGCGGCGCCCATACCCTCATTGCGTCGGGCCGAGAAAACGATGTGCTCATCCGCCTGGCCGGCGGCGAATGTATAGGGACTGAGCTGCATGCCAGCGCCCAGTCCCTGTCCTCGCGCAAACAATGGCTGGCAGACCACCTGCGTCTGCGCGGGCGGCTGGTGCTGGATGCAGGCGCGGCCCGCGCTGTCGCCCAAGAGGGCAAAAGCCTGCTGCCTATCGGCGTGGTTCAGGCGCATGGCGAATTCGAACGCGGCGATGCCGTGGCGTGTGTCGATGCGTCCGGCCGGGAGATCGCCCGCGGCCTGGTCAATTACAACGCCTCCGACGCCCGCCGCCTGCTGCGCCAGCCGTCCTCCCGCATTGCTGATATCCTGGGCGAAGAAGCGACCTCGCCAGAACTGATACACCGCGACAACATGGTGCTTGTGAATTAGGCCGGTTGACGCATCACTGCAAAGGCCCCCATGGAACGTCCCGCCGACCTCCCGAACATTCCGCTCAATGACATCGCGCTGTTCGTCGAGGTCGCGCGGCGCAAAAGCTTCACCCGCGCCAGCGAAGCCACCGGCATTCCCACTTCCACGCTTTCACGCCGGATTACCGAGCTGGAAAAGACCCTGGGCCTCAAGCTGCTCAACCGCAGCACGCGCCGCATCGACCTGACCGAAGCCGGCGACCTGTATTACCAGCGCTGCCGCTACCTGATCGACGAAGCCCGCATTGCCCACGAGCAAATCCTGGGCCAGCTCTCACAGCCGCAAGGGCGGCTGCATATTTCCATGCCGATCAGCCTGGGCACCATCCTGCTGCCCGATCTCCTGCCTGCCTTGCAGCAAGCGCACCCGGGCCTGGAGTTCGAGTTCGACATGAATATCGGCCAGGTCGATAGCGTCAGCAATCCTTATGACCTGATTTTGCGCATGGGGCCGCAGCCGGATTCGGATCTGGTGCTGCATCACATTCATTCCATGCCGCACCAGCTCTATGCCTCGGCAGATTACCTGGCTCGCCACGGCTATCCGCGCCACCCCTCCGATCTCAGCCAGCATATCTGCCTGCGGCCCGATCTGGACCCGGAAAAAGCGACATGGCGCCTGTCGCGCGGCGACGAACAGGAACGCGTCACCGTGCATGGCCCGATTGCCGTCAACAATGTCGCCATGCTGCTGCGGCTGGCGGAATGCGGCCTGGGCATCACACGCCTGCCAGTGCTGCTGCTGCCCCACATGAATCTGTCGCAACGTCTTGAAGCCCGGCATCTGGTACGCATCCTGCCCGATTGGGAAATGGATTCGCTGCCGCTTTATGCCTTGCTGCCGTCCCGCGTGCTGCCCGCCAAGACCAAAGCCTTCCTGAGCTTCCTGCAGCAAGCGCTCAATGGGGACGGCCACCCAATCCCTGATAGCCAGCGCCCCGCCCCAGATAAATATTTCCTCTAAGCGCAGACAAAACAACGCCGGCCCTCAGGCCGGCGTATCGTCACTTGCTCGCGCCAGAGCCAGGACAGGGCTTTAGCGGGAATCTTCCTCAAAGGCACAGACGGTATAAAGCGGCGTTCCGGTTTCACCGATGGCTCGCGACCCGCCCAGATCGGGCAAGTCGATAATGCCAGCGGCCTCAACCACATTCGCGCCCATACGCTGCAACAGCTTGATTGCCGCCAGCATCGTGCCGCCCGTGGCGATCAGGTCATCGACCAGCAGCACGCGCTGCCCCGTCTTGACCGCATCGGCATGGATTTCCACGGTCGCATTGCCGTATTCCAGCGAATAATCTTCCGACAAGGTCTCATACGGCAGTTTGCCTTTCTTGCGTACCGGCACAAAACCCAGGTTCAGCTCATAGGCCAGAACACTGCCGACAATAAAGCCGCGCGCGTCCACCCCAGCCACCAGGTCCAGGCGCTGACGCATGTAACGGTACACAAACAGGTCAATCAGAATCCGGAAAGTACGCGGATCCTGCAAGACCGGCGTGATATCCCTGAAGGTCACGCCAGGTTTGGGCCAATTCGGCACACTGCGTATCGTCCGGCGAATTACGGCCTCAAGATCGGTTTGCATGTTGCTATCACAAAAGGAAAAACTAAAGGAAAAACAGAAGACTGCGCCACTATAACCCCCAAGGCATGACATGACTACCGACACGTTCCACATAACAACAATGCCGGCCCGGCACGCCCGCGCCCCAAAATCAAAAACGCCTGCCCCAGTTTGAGGCAGGCGTTTTGCCTGGTTCATGCTCTCACACGTTAAAAACGGCCGCTCTCATTCCGGCAGCGTGTCGGCCTCACGCAAGCGTCAAAGGCCGCAACACCCCATCCCGCAGTTCCAGGACACGGTTCGCTGCGCCTGCGGGAAGCCGCGCATGCGTGACCAGCAGCACCGCCCTGCCGCGCGCTGCGCTGGCCAGATCAGACAAAAAGGCGCGTTCGGCATCGGCATCCAGGCCTTGAGTCGGTTCATCCAGCGCCAGAACCTGCGCGGGCGACAGCAGCGCGCGCGCCAGGCACAGGCGGCGCGCCTGGCCAGCGGACAAAGTACGGCCGGTTTCACCCGTCCAGGTGTCCAGGCCATCCGGCAAAGCGCGCACAAAGTCGCCCAAACGAGCATCATCGAGGGCCTGCCAAAGCCTGGCATCATCCGCCTCAGGAGCCCCGATTTGCAGGTTGCTGCGTATCGTCCCCAAAAACACCGGCTCATGCTGCGACAGCAACGCTACACGCGCATGCACCTCTTCCTGGCGCGCATCACACAAGGGCACGCCGCCAAAACTGACACTACCCTGGCGCGGATCGGCCAGACGCAGCAGCAGATTCAGCAGCGTGGATTTCCCGGCGCCGCTGGCGCCCACGACTGCCACCAGTTCCCCCGGCGACAAGGTCAGATCCAAGCCGCGCAGCACATCGCCGCCACGGTCGTCGCCAGCCTTGCCATAGGCGTAGAACACTTTATCGAACACAACCGCGCCATGCTGCGGCAATTCAATCGGGTGCGCCGGATCGACAATCTGTGGCGGCTCCGCCGTCAAGGCTTCGATACGCCGCGCCGCCGCGGCGGCGGCGCCCAAACGGGAAGCGCCGCGCATGATCGGGCCCACGACCTCGAACACCCCCAGCACAGCCAGGACCAGCCCCGCCAGCACAGGCCCGGTCAGCGTGCCCTCACGCAAAGGCTCGATACCGAAATACAGCACGGCCACCACGCACAGGCCTGCCACTGCCTGCAACACCAGCTGGCCCGCAGAACCAATCGCAGCCTGGCGCTCACGCGCCACGGCCGCTTCCAGGCAACTGGCTGCAAAAGCGCGGCGCGCCTGCCCCGCCGCGTCCAACGCCAGCAGGTCGGCGTGCGCCTGCACGGCTTCCAGCACGCCATCGCGCAAGGCTGCCGACGTCTGCTGCACCACCGCGCCGGGGCGCTTGGCGCTGCGCGCCAGCCAGGCGGGCACCAGCAATGTGGCCATCAAAATCCCGGCCAGCAGCACCAGCGCCGCGGCAGGCACCCAGGCGCCCACCACCGCCACCAGAATACCGCCCACGCACAAAGCCGTCACAATGGGCGCAATGGCGAACAAGTACACCGTATCCAGCGCATCAACGTCACCCGTCATGCGCGCGACCAGGTCACCATCGCGATAACGCGCCAATTGCCCAGGGTCCAGCTTCAGCAGACGGCGGAAAATATTGCCGCGCAAATCCGCCAGCAGCTTCAAGGTGGCATCGTGGCCGGTCAGGCGCTCGCCGTAACGCGCCAGAATGCGGATGAAGGAGAAGCCGCGCACCAGCGCCGAAGGCGCAAACAGATTGAAAGCCGCGCCCGCGCCAGCCAGCGCGGCGCCGGTCAGGAACCAGCCGGAAACACCCAGCAGGCCGACGCCGGCAATCAGCGCAATGATGGTCAACAGCAATGCCACCAGCAGGCCGTCGCGGCGCTGGCGATACATGGGGCTGAGCAAACGCCACAACGACTTCATGAGTGCACCTCCCCGTTCTCAGCGGCGGCCGCTGGCGCTGCGCCCGAGGCCGCGCGCTGGCCAGCCTGGGCCATCTGCGCCAAGGCCGCCGGCAGCACTTCCTGCAAACGGCCATCCGGCTCGAAACGCCAGACACGGTCCAGGCGCCGCGCCACATCAATGTCGTGCGTGGCAAGCAACAGCGTCCGGCCGCGCGCAAATGCCAGAATGGCATCCATCACACGGTCACGCGTGACCGCGTCCAGATGCGCGGTCGGCTCATCAAGCAGAATCAGGCCAGGCTCACGCAGAAACAGGCGCGCCAACGCCACGCGCTGCGCCTGCCCGCCGGACAGCCCATAGCCGCGCTGCCCCAGCCGGGTTTCCAGCCCCTGCGGCAGCTCGGCCAGGAAATCGTCCATACCGGCCTGGGCCGCCGCGGCCATCAATTCGCTATCGCTGGCCTGCGGCGCGGCCAGCCGCAAATTGCCCGCGATACTGTCCTGATGCAAATAGGGATGCTGCCCGATCAAGGCAATACGGCGGCGCAGCGCCGCCGGGTCCCAGCCCGGCAATGCCTGGCCGTCGAGCAGGATATCCCCTGCTGCGGCCGGGCGCAGGCCCGCCAGTGTTTCCAGCAAGGAAGACTTGCCTATGCCGCTATCTCCCATCAGGGCGATGCGCTCGCCAGGGGCGATGGTCAGATCACACGCTTGCAACAGCGGTGCCTCCCGGCCCGGCGCCCGCACCTCTAGCCCCCGTACCGCCAGGCCGGCTACGCCGCGCGCGCCAATCCCGGCCGCCAGCGGCTCGGCATCCAGGCTTTCCGCCTCGGCTGCCAGCGCGGCAGTGACTGCCGGCAGGTTTTCATAGATGGCGGCAATTTCCGCCACAGCTGCCCGCGCCGCTGCGCGGTCATGGTAATGCGCCGCGAACTGGCGCAAGGGGTTATAGACTTCCGGCGCCATCAGCAGACAGAACATGCCTGCCTGCAAGGTCAGGATATCCGCGCGGATCGTCACGAACCCCAGATAGGTCAGGCCGATATACAGCGCGACCCCGGCCACGCCCAGCGCGGCAAAGAACTCCAGCGTGGCCGAAGACAGGAAGGCAATGCGCAGCACCGACATGGTCTTGCCGCGCAGGGTTTCGCTCGCTTCCTGCACCGCATCGGCTTCCGCGCGCGCGCGGCCGTACAGTTTGAGTGTGGACAGGCCACGCAGGCGGTCGGCAAAAAACCCGGACAAACGCGCAAATGCTTCCAGGTGGCGGCGGCTGGCCGCTTCCGCGCCCCAGCCCACCAATGCCATAAAGACAGGAATCAATGGCGCGGTCAGCAGCAACAGCAGCCCGGCCACCACATCCACGGGCAACACCACAATGGCAAACGCCACCGGCAGGAAAGTGCCCGACACCATGGTCGGCAAATAACGGGAGAAAAAGCCGTCGAAGGCTTCTACCTGTTCGACCATGACACTGGCCAGCGTCCCCGATGCCTGTCCGCGTGTCCATTGCAGGCCGCGCGCCAGCATATCGGCGAACAAGGACTGGCGCACCAGAACCTTGATGCGCTCCGCGGCCCGGATACCGGCGCGCTCCCCTACCCAGGTCAGGCAGGCCCGCACAATAATGAGCGCGGCAATGGCGACAATGCCTGGCAGCAGCACATCCTGTCCTGCGCCCTGCACGATTGCTTGGTCCAGCACACTGGCCAGCAACCACGCCTGAAAAACCAACAACGCCCCGGCCAGCAGTGGCGCAGCCACTGCCAGTCCCAGGGCGCCCCGGGCTTGGCGCGCCAAGCCCGAAAGCCAGCGCGATTGCTCGCGCGGCAGCTTCAGCAGTACCGCTGAAGGATCGTGCTCGACGCCCGCCATATTCAGCTACGCTTGACGGCAGGTCCGACGCCGCCGGGATCGGCGCCGTCCAGATCCTTCTGGTGCACTTCGTACCAGAGACCGCAACCCACAGTGAATGCGCATGCCAGCGCCAATCCGAGCAACCAGGTGAGATACCACATGGACAAACTCCTTTAATAGGTATTGGTGGTTTCGGACAGGGTGGCTGCCGACACTTTGCCGCGCATGACCCGGTACACATAGGAGGTATAGGCCAGCACCAGCGGCAGGAAGATGATCGTGGCGATCAGCATGACCCACAGCGTCAGGTGGCTAGACGACGCATCCCAGACCGTCAGGCCGATACCCGGCTGCGCCGACGACGGCAGCAGGAACGGGAACAGCGAGAAACCGACAGTCAGGATGATACCGGCAATACTGGCGCAGGACGACAGGAAAGCCAGCATCGGGCGCCGTGCCACCAGCAGCAGGCTGGCCAGCAAGGCCGCCGCCACGCCAACCACCGGTGCAATCCACATCAGCGGCCAGGTTTCAAAGTTCTGCAGCCAGGCACCTTGCTCCAGCGCGACCGTTTTGCCGGCAGGATTCGACGGGCCATTCGCGCTCAGCGCCGAGGTCACGACATGACCGTCCAGCTGCGCTACCCAGAAACCGCCGGCAACGAACAGTACTGCCACCAGCAGGCCGGTCCAGATGCCCAGCTTGCGGGCCCGCGCCGCCACCGGATCCACGGTGCGCCAGGCCAGCAGCGTGGCACCATGGGTCACGTGCATCATCAGGCTCAACACGCCGCACATCAAGGCGAACGGCGAGAACAGCGCGAAGAAGCTGCCGTGGTACAGGGGCCGCAGGGTACTGGGTTCGATCGCGAACGGCAAGCCCAGGATGACGTTGCCGAAGGCCACGCCGAATACCACCGGCGCCACGACACCCGAGAAGGTCAGCACGCCGTCCCAGGTATTGCGCCACTTGGTGTTTTCGAACTTGCTGCGGTACTTGAACCCGGCAGGACGGGTAATCAGCGCGACCAGCAACAGCATCATGGCCAGATACAGCCCCGAGAACGAGGCGGCATACAGGGCGGGCCAGGCAGCGAAAATCGCGCCGCCGCCCGTGATGAGCCACACCTGGTTGCCTTCCCAGACCGGGCCAACCAGGTTAATCATGATGCGGCGCTCTTCGTCGGTGCGCCCGATCACGGGCAGCAGCGATGCCACCCCGAGGTCGAACCCGTCCATGATGGTGAAGCCGACCAGCAGGATGCCCAGCAGCAGCCACCAGATGACACGAAGAGTGGGATAGTCAAGCAGTATCAGGGAGTTTTCCATTTCCGTGCTCCGGGTTCAATGCTGGACGGCGGGCTTGACGCCCCGTCCTGCGGCCGTGTCAGGCGTGCTGTTGGCGATGGCGGGCGCGTAATAATCCGGGCCCTTGCGGATCGCGTGCAGCATGACCTTGGTGCCAATGATGAACAGCGTCACATACAGCACCAAGTAAATGGCCAGACTGATGGAAAGCTGCGTCACGCTCAGCGCGGAAGCGGCATAGGCGGTCGGCAGAATACCGTCGATCACCCAGGGTTGGCGGCCATACTCAGCCACGAACCAGCCGCATTCGATTGCCACCCAGGGCGTGAAGATATTCCACATCAGGAATTTCAGACGGCCCGGCGTCATGGTGACAACACGGTTCTTCACGCTCAGCCAGAACATGATCGAGAAGAAAATCAGGAAGTAGAAGCCCAGGGCGACCATGATGCGGAAGCCATAGAACAGCGGCCACACATCCGGCAGGGTATCGCGTGCCGCCATGGCAATTTCTTCCGGCGTGGCATTGGCGATATCGTCGCGATACTTCTTCAGCAGCAAGCCGTAGCCCAGATTGCGCCAGTTCTCCGTGAAGTAGGTCTTGGCCTCGGTGTCCTCAGGGTTGTTGCGGACAGCTTCCAGCGCGGAATAGGCCTTGATGCCTTCGGCGACACGGCCTTCGGCGCGGCCGATCAGCTCATGGATGCCAGGCATGACTTCCGTGAACGAGCGCGTGCCGATCAGACCCATGACCCAGGGAATCTGAATGGCGAAGTCATTCTTCATCTCTTCCTGGTTAGGAATGGCGATCACATTGAAGGGGGCCGGCGCAGGTTCGGTTTCCCACATGGCTTCCAGCGCAGCAATCTTCATTTGCTGGTGTTCGCCAATGAGGTAACCGCTTTCATCGCCCAGGGTGATGGAGCCCAGCGACACCAGCATACCGAAGGCCGAACCCACCAGGATGGAACGCTTGGCCAGATCGACGTTGCGGCGGCGCAGCAGATACCAGGCGCTGACCGCGACCAGGAACATGGAACCGGTGATATAGCCGGCAATCACGGTGTGCAGGAACTTGGCCTGCGCCACCGGGTTCATGATGACCTCGACAAAGCTGGTCATTTCCATGCGCATGGTGTCGGGATTGAAAATGGCGCCAACCGGATATTGCATCCAGCCATTGGCCACCAGAATCCACAGCGCCGAGAAGTTCGTGCCCATGGCAACCAGCCAGGTCACGATCAAGTGCGCCCGCTTCGACATGCGGTTCCAGCCGAAGAAGAACAGGCCGATGAAGGTGGCTTCCAGGAAGAATGCCATCAGGCCTTCAATCGCCAGCGGCGCGCCGAAAATATCACCGACGTAATGACTGTAGTAGGACCAGTTCATGCCGAACTGGAACTCCATCACCACCCCGGTACCGACGCCAATGGCAAAGTTGATGCCGAACAGCGTGCCCCAGAACAGGGTCATGCGGCGCCAGATATCCTTGCCAGACACAAAGTAAATCGTTTCCATGACCGCGAGCAGGAACGACAGCCCGAGCGTCAGTGGCACGAAAATGAAGTGGAACAAGGCCGTCGCGGCGAACTGCAGGCGCGACAGACCTACGACGTCGAATTCAAACATGGCCGGCCTCTTCTTGCATGCGGGCCCGGCTACAGGTAGCTGCCGAGGCCCGGGTCCGGGTCGCCTGCGGGGCAGCCGAAATCAAAAGGGTATGCATGATGTCAACTCGCGCGTACTTTTCCACTCAGTTTTCCGGCAAGGCCGAGCACTTTCTGCACCCGGCTTCCCAGACGCATCAGACTCTCTAGTGTTTCCGGCGGCAGCCGGTGGACCTCGTCGAACCAGCCGGTGGACAGTTCGATAAGCTCCAGCATTTCCGTCATGCGTTGTTGCGCATATGCCTCTTTGCCGTCCGCAGGCGGTTCCAGCAAGGCATCGCGCAACAGCGACATGGTCGGATCTATTTCGCGCTTGCGCTTTTCTTCGACCAGAATGCGGAAAATTTCCCAGACATCCTTGGGTGATTCAAAGAAATCGCGCCTGTCTCCTACTTTGTGCACCAGTTTCACCAAGCGCCAGGATTGCAGTTCCTTCAGCCCCATGCTGACGTTGGAACGCGAAAACCCCAGCGCGTCGCCGATGTCATCGGCGCATAGCGGTTCTGGTGCCAGAAACAGCAATGCATATATCTGGCCAACCGTGCGATTGACCCCCCAGCGGCTGCCCATTTCGCCAAAATGAAGAATGAAGCGCTGAATCTGCGGGCTGAGCTCCTGCATGCGGAGGTCCTTTCTTAATTTCTTGTTACATTGATTTCGGTATTTACTGAAATTATCGAACATTCAAACACAGAACGCAAACTTGCGCCTTGACGCATATCAAGCGCCCCTGGCGCCGATGCGTGCCTGCAACATGTCCGGCGCCAGTGTGACTTTTTGTTTTTGCCCGCCGGGACGCAGCATTCCGGCAACAGTCGCATCATAAAAAGCGCCAGGGCCTCTGCCTTTGTCCTAGATCAAACCTTGCCCAAGACGTGGGCTGGCGAGCCCGCGCAAGCGCTCGGTCTGCAGCGGGGCGGCAACACCTTCCTTCGCGATTTCAAGGACCTGCGCCGCAGGCCTCGCGCCTGGCGGCCTGCCCCATCCTCCCAAGCATTCCCGCGCCATGCCCAGGCTAGGCAGCCGTCAACACCTTCAGCGCCGCCAGGCGGCCGGGGATGGCTTTAACTCTGGCGCCGCTGTGAGTAGAATCATCAAATCACTCCACGTCCGCCTCCGTGGCGCGCCGGCCTGCACCAGGCAATACATGATCGAATTCCAGCACGTCTTCAAATCCTACGGACAAAGCGCCAATACTCTGGCCGACGTCAGCTTTCATGTGACGGCCGGTGAATTTGTCTTTGTGTCCGGCCCGTCCGGCGCCGGCAAATCGACTCTGCTCAAACTAGTGGGCGGCCTGGAAGAAGCCAGCCGCGGCCGCAACGTGGTCATCGGCCAGGAGCTGCAATCCTTGCCGGCACGCGCCCGCCCCTATCTGCGCCGGGCCGTCGGCGTCATTCTGCAAGATACGCATCTGCTTTATGACCGCAGCGCTTTCGAAAACGTCATGCTGCCGCTGGCCGTCATGGGCCTGCCGTATGCGCAGGCGGCAGCGCGCGCTCGCGCCGCCATGGAAAAAGTCGGCCTGTCCAACAAGGAAGCGCTCAACCCCATCGCGCTCTCTGGCGGCGAACAGCAGCGCCTGGCCATCGCCCGCGCCATCGTCAACCGCCCGGCCATCCTGATCGCCGACGAGCCCACGGCCAATCTCGACCAGGACAATGCCCGCCGTATCATGAATGTCTTCCGCGATTTCAACCGGGTCGGCGTCACCTTGCTGATTGCCTCCCACGATGAAGCGCTCATGGCGCATTACGCCAGCCGCAAGCTGGTACTGGAAACCGGCGGCCGCTTCCGGGATGCCGGCCGCCTGGGAGCCCAGCCATGAACAGCCTGTTGCGGCAACACCGCTATGCCTTGGGCATTGCCCTGCAACGGCTGATGCGCCAGCCTTTCTCTTCGCTTGCCAATCTGTGCATCATGGCGCTGGCACTTTGCCTGCCCGTCCTGGGCGCCGCCATCCTGGATGCTGCCCGCCCGGTCACGCGCGACTTATCCATCACGCCGGAGCTGACAATCTTCATGAAGGTCGATGCGCCCCGCGAGGCCGGCACGCAGGTGCTGGAGCGCGTGCGCAACGCCCAGGACAGCAGCATTCAATCGGCCAGGCTAGTCACCAAGGAAAATGCGCTGGCCTCGCTGCAACGCACGCCCGGCTGGCGTGAAGCGCTGGCCGTCTTGCCAGACAACCCGCTGCCGGATGCCATTACCGTCACCTTCGCGGCTGGCCCGAATGCCACGGATACTGCCAGCCGCCTGGCCGAACAATGGAAAGCCTGGCCTGATGTTGACCGGGTGCAGCTGGACAGCGCCTGGATGCAACGCCTGGAGGCCCTGGCCAGCACGGCCCGCATCGCCCTGCTCCTGCTGGCCGTGGCCGTCGGGCTGGTTGTCCTGGCGACAGTCTTCAATACAGTCCGCATGCAGGCCTTGACGCAACGCGAGGAAATTGCCGTGGCCCGCCTGGTTGGCGCCACGGAATCATTCGTGCGCAGGCCTTTTCTGTATCAGGGCGCCCTGAGCGGCCTGCTGGCGTCATTGCTGGCGCTGGTATTCGCCGCACTGGCCTTGCGCCCCATGAATAGCGCCCTGACCCGCCTGGCGCAAAGCTACGACACGACGATCAGCCTGCAACTGCCCGCGCTGGCAGACCTGCTGCCTGCCATCATCATTACCGCAGCGCTATGCGCCCTGGCGGCACGCTGGTCCGTCACGCGCCATACCCGCTTTTAACGCTGCGGCCCGGCAGTGGCAGTGGCACGGATAGAGGCGCTCAGCGCCTGTTGTCCGCAAGCAAGCGGATCGCCAGCCCTGCGAGCACCGTGCCCATCAGCCAGCGCTGCGCCGCCAGCCAGCCTGGCCGGCGCGCCAGAAAGACGGCAATACTGCCAGCCGCAAGCGCGACGATTGCATTGATGGTGATGCTGATCGTGAGCTGCGCGCCCCCCAAGACCAGCGACTGGGCCAGAATGCTGCCGTGGCCAGGCTGGATGAATTGCGGCAGCAAAGACAGATACATGACGGCGATCTTCGGATTCAGCAGATTGGTCACGAAACCCATCATAAAAAGCTTGCGCGGCGAATCCTTGGGCAAGGCCGTGACCTGAAATGGCGAGCGCCCGCCAGGCCTCAGGGTTTGCCAGGCCAGATACAGCAGATAGAGAGCACCGGCGACCCGGAGCGCATCGTAGGCATAAGGCACGGCCATCACGAATGCGGTAATCCCAAATGCGGCGCACAGCATGTAAAACACAAAACCCAGCGCCACGCCGCCCAGGGAAATCAGGCCGGCTCCCGGCCCTTGGCAGAGCGAGCGGGAAATCAGATAAATCATATTTGGCCCCGGCGTCAGGGCCATACCCAGGGCGATGGCCGAAAAGGCCAGAAGGTGCGTGATGTCCGGCATAGGGACGTTCCTTTCAGGATCTGTGGAACCTGGCCTGCCGCCCCACTGGCGATAATCTTATACCGATTGAAAGACCGCGCCTATCCCCAGCCGTTGCGCCCGCCCTTCAGACTGAAAACCGCGTGACAGCACGCCACGCGCGACGCTCAACGCGCCACTGACGCCCAGTGCACCCAGCCTTTGCAGCCTTCCGCCCCCCCACGTTTGATACGCGCAGGCACGCTGTTTTCCTCCAGCAAAATCCTATGCAAATCAGAACCGTTTTCAGACACAAATACTAAATGACGCTACGTCACTAACGAGTCATATCGGACACGCATCATGCGGCCTGCGCGGTGTTTTCACTCGCCGCGCTTCTCCACCCGCAAGCCAAGGATGATTGCCGCATGAACGAACTCGACCTCGACGATATCCCGTCCAACCCCTCCCAAGCCCGCTCATTCAATGAGGTAGTCAGTGCCGCCCAAGCCCGCCGCGGCTTCCTGAAGACCGGTCTGGGCATGGGTGCCGTCGGCTTCTTCGGCAGCACCTTGGCCGCCTGCGGCGGCAGCAGCAGCGACGACGACAGCAATCAAGGCGGCGGCGATACCGGCGGCTCGGGCCTGCCCAAACTGGATGCGGAGCAGATCAAGGCCTTCCGCGGCATTCCCCACAATACGGCCGATGCCATCACACTGCCCGAAGGCTATGCCAGCGCCGTCATCACGCGCTGGGGCGACCCCTTGCATGTCTATTCCCCCGTCTTCAAGGGCGACGCCAGCGATGGCGGCACCGCCCAAGCCATGCAGATCGGCTACAACCACGACGGCATGCACTTCTTCCCGATCGACGGCAGCAACAGCACCTCGGGCAGCAGCACGGAAGGCCTGCTGGTCACCAACCACGAATACATCACCCCGCACTTTTTCTTCCCCAAGGGCATCGAACCCGGCAAAGCCGGCTGGAACCTGGATTGGGTACGCAAGTCGCAGCATGCCCAGGGCGCGTCGGTCAAACATATCCGCCTGAATGGCCAGGGCAACTGGGAAATGGTGCTGGATTCCCGCTACAACCGCAGCGTCAATGCCACGACGCTCATGCAGCTGGTCGGCCCTGCTGCCGGCAACCGCCTGGCAAAAACCAATGCCGACCCGGAAGGCCGCTATGCCTATGGCACTTATGGCAACTGCGGCAACGGCCACACCTTCTGGAATACCTATCTGACCTGTGAAGAGAACTTCACGGATTACTTTGGCGTCGGCACCAAAGACGCCAATGCCGTCGATTACGTCGATGCCGAACAAAAAGCGCACCTGCAACGCTACAAGGGCAGCGGCAAAACCTCCAGCAGCTCCTACAAATGGGATACGCATGATGCCCGCTTTGACTGGAGCGAAGAACCCAACGAAGCCAACCGCTTCGGCTGGATTGTCGAGATCAACCCCTTTGACCCCGCCTCGGCCCCAAAAAAACTGACGGCGCTGGGCCGCTTCAAGCATGAAAATGCCGCCATCACCCTGGCCGACGATAAGCGTGTCGTTGTTTATATGGGCGATGACCAGGCCAGCGAATACATCTACAAATTCATCTCCAGCGGCAAATACGACCCCGCCACCCCTGCGCTGAACCACCAGTTGCTGCACGAAGGCACACTGCATGTCGCCATCTTCGACAACGGCGATGCCAGCGGTGACTTCGCAGGCGTGGGCCGCTGGGTGCCGCTGACGCTGGATACCCCGACGCTGGACGGCAAGCGCCTGGGAGATCTGTTCAATAACGATATGGGCGAGCTGCTGATCAAGACGCGCCAGGCTGCCGATGCCGTGGGCGCCACGCCCATGGACCGCCCGGAATGGGTGGCCGTGCATCCCGAGACCCGCGAAGCCTACGTCACCCTGACCAACAACAGCTCACGCGGCAACGGCAAAGAGCGCTACCCCGGCGGCCCCCTGCACCCCGAAACCAACGACGCCAATCCGCGCAATGCCAATCAATATGGCCAGATCGTGCGCTGGCGCGAAACAGGCGGCGACCCCGCCAAGCTGACTTTCGAATGGGATATTTTCGTGCTGGCAGGCAACCCCAACGTCTATCCGGAAGGGGATCTACGCGCCGGTTCAGCCAATATCACCAAAGACAATACCTTCAATAGTCCTGACGGCCTGGCCTTCGACCCGCGCGGCCTGTTGTGGATTCAGACCGACGGCAGCTACGACAACAGCGGCGACTATGCCGGCCAAGGCAATAACCAGATGCTGGTGGCCGACCCGGTATCCAAGGAAATCCGCCGTTTTATGGTCGGCCCCAAGGGATGCGAGGTCACCGGCGTCACCTGGACGCCCGATATGAAGTATCTGTTCATCAATATCCAGCACCCTGGCGAAGGCGCCGGTGTCGCCGAATCGCAAGCCGCCCCGACCGCCATTTCCAGCTGGCCCGAAGGCGCCAAAGCGGCGCGCCCGCGTCCCGCAACGGTGGTGATCTGGCGCAAGGACGGCGGCCTGGTGGGCACCTTCCCCGAAGCACAGACCCCGGCCTAATTGCCGTTTGCCGGGCTGGCGGCAGTTTCCCGCCAGCCCGGGCCGGTGCGATAATCCAGGGCATGGATATCGCCCCCCGTATCATTGAATGGCAAGCCAGGGCCGGCCGTCACGGCCTGCCCTGGCAACAGACCCGCGACCCTTACCGGGTCTGGCTGTCCGAAATCATGCTGCAGCAAACCCAGGTCAGTACCGTCCTGGGCTATTACGCGCGCTTTCTCTCCCGCTTCCCCGATATCGCCGCCCTGGCTGCCGCCAGCCAGGAAGAGGTCATGCCCTATTGGGCCGGGCTAGGCTATTACGCCCGCGCGCGCAATCTGCACCGCTGCGCCCAGACCATCGCGGCCGACTGGCAAGGAGAATTCCCCCGCGACCCGGCAGATATCGAAACCCTGTCCGGCATTGGCCGTTCAACTGCCGCAGCGATTGCCGCCTTTTCCTGGGACCGCCGCGCGGCGATTCTCGACGGCAATGTCAAACGCGTCTTCACCCGCTATTTCGGTATTGAAGGCGACCCCTCCAAACGGGAAATCGAAAAACGGCTGTGGGACCTTGCCGATGCCGCCCTGCCTGGCACCGGCGAATATGATGCGGGCATGCCTGCCTACACCCAGGGGCTAATGGATCTGGGCGCCACAGTTTGCACGCGCGGCATGCCGGCCTGTACCCGCTGCCCGCTGGCACAGGGCTGTTCGGCCCTGGCCACGGAGCGCCAGCTGGAACTCCCCACGCCCAAGGCGCGCAAAGCCATCCCGGAAAAAACCACAGCCATGCTGGTCATTCAGGCAGCCGGACAAGTTCTGCTGCAACAACGGCCACAGAAAGGCATTTGGGGAGGGCTGTGGAGCCTGCCCGAATTCAGTCACGCGCAAGCGCCTGTCCATGCCCTGCAAGCCCTATGCGGCGCCGTACCGGCCAGCTTCAGCACACTGGCGCCGTTTGCGCATGTGTTCACGCATTACCGGCTGCTGGCCCAGCCCTGTCTGGCCGAGCTGGCGGCCCCCTGTCCGCCGCCAGCGGACTGCCGCTGGTTCGATACCCGCACGCTGGACCAAGTGGCCTTGCCCCGGCCCGTAGAAAAGCTGCTGCTGGGCCTGTATGGCGATACCCCCAGCCTGCTGCCGGCCTGACGCCCTGCCCTTACTGCTCGCCGGGCCTCTGGTCTTATTCCCTGGGCGGGCGATAGCGTGCAATGCTCATCATGATGCCGCACGCCACGCCCAAGGTCACCAGCGCCGTGCCGCCATAACTCATGAAGGGCAAAGGCACGCCCACCACCGGCAGAATACCAGTCACCATCCCGATATTGACGAAGACATAGGCGCAGAACATCATGGCCAGCGCCCCCGCCATCAGGCGTCCGAAATGCGTGGCCGCGCCGCTGGCGATAATCAGGCAACGGGCAATCAGCAAGCCATACAGCACCAGCAGCAGAATGCCGCCATACATGCCGAATTCCTCGGCATAGACCGCAAACACAAAGTCTGTCGTGCGCTCCGGGATGAAATCCAGGTGCGTCTGCGTCCCTTGCATATAGCCTTTGCCGTACAAGCCGCCAGACCCGACCGCCACCATGGACTGGATCGTATGGAACCCCCGGCCCAAGGGGTCCGAACCTGGGTTCAGCAAGGTGCATACCCGGTGCTTCTGGTAATCATGCAGCACCACCCAATCCACTTCCGGTTCGCACAAATAAGGCTCGTTATAGATCAGGGCGCCTAGCGCCAGCACGGCGATGATCAATACCGGCGCCAGCAGCTTGAACGACAGGCCGGCAAAGTAAATAGCGCAAAAACCCGCGGCGAACACCAGCAAGGCGGTGCCCAGATCCGGCTGTTTGACGATCAGCAGGAAGGGCACCAGCAGCAGCACGCCAGCCAGCAGCATGTCGCGCAGGCGCAAGACGCCATCCCCCCGGTGAAAGTGCCAGGCCAGCATGAGCGGCACGGCAATTTTCATCATTTCTGAAGGCTGCACCCGGATGACCCCGAGATTCAGCCAGCGCTTCGCGCCCAGGCTGGTTTCGCCGATCAATTCCACAGCCAGCAACAGCACCACGCCAATAATGTAAGTCGGTACGGCAAAGCGCATCAGCTGGGGCGGCGGCACCATCGCCACCACCCACATGGCGCAGAACGCAATCAGGAAGTTGCGGGCCTGGTCGGCAAAACGCCAATCCGTGCTGCCAACGGCAGAGTGCATGACAACCAGGCCGAGCGCGGCCATCATGCACAGAATCATCAGCAACGGCCAATCCAGCACGCTGAACATATAGCGGATACCAGCTAGGATACGCTTCATCCCCGGCTCCTCGATCCGTTCGCGCGGGCCTTGGGCGGCGGCGCGCCTGCTGCCTCTTCGCTGCCAGCCGCAGCCGGCGCGGCGCCAGCCTCTTCGGCCGCCTGCGCGGCAGCCTTGCTTTCCTGCGCGGGGCGTTCCACGAGCCAATAATCCAGCACTTTGCGGGCGATGGGCGCCGCCGAGCGGCCGCCCCACCCGCCGTTTTCTACCAGAACAGCCACCGCGATGGTTGGCTTGTCCGCCGGCGCAAAAGCGATGAACACCCCGTGGTCGCGCAGCCGCTCATCTATCGCTTCCGCCCGATACTTGGTGCCGCGCAAACTGAAGACCTGCGCGGTCCCCGTCTTGCCTCCGGCGCGGTACGCCGCATTGGCAAACGCGGCGCGCGGCGTGCCGGAACGCACCGTTTCCACCATGGCGCGGCGGATCAAGTCCACATTTTCCTGTTTCAAGTTCAGCACATGATCCGGCTTGCTGGGCAATTGGGCCACCACGCCGGTCGCGGCATTCTGCAAGGCCTGCACCAGACGCGGCGTCATATACCGGCCGCCATTGGCCAGCACCGCCGTCGCCTGCGCCAGTTGCAGCAAGGTAAAGGAGTTGTAGCCCTGTCCCACGGCAATGGAAATCGTCTCACCGGCATACCAGCGCTGCTGCGCGGGTTCACGATAGGCGCGCTGCT
This sequence comes from Kerstersia sp., assembly GCF_052103615.1. Lineage (NCBI taxonomy): Bacteria > Pseudomonadati > Pseudomonadota > Betaproteobacteria > Burkholderiales > Alcaligenaceae > Kerstersia > Kerstersia sp. Next base: position 20,989 of record NZ_JBQEKA010000039.1, read on the forward strand.
TCCATTCCCGGGAAGGCAAGACGCCCGCTTTTTCACCATCCAGGTCTATGCCCGTCAAACGGCCGAACCCGAAAGGCAGCATGAAGTCATGCAGCGCATCGACGCCGATTTCCGGCCCCAGCGAATAGAAATAGGTATCCGAGGAGACAATCAGAGCCCGTGTCATGTCTATCGTGCCATAGGCGGCGGAACCGGCATTTCGGAAGCGCTGGCCGCCGAACTCGTAATAGCCGGGGTCATAAATGCGATCGGTGGCTTTGCGCTTGCCCAGTTCCAATGCCGCCAAAGCCACAAAGGGCTTATAGGTGGAGCCGATAGGATACGTCCCGAACAGCGGCCGGTTGATCAGGGGCCGGTCGGGCGATTCATTAAGGCGGCGCCAGTTGGCCACATCAATCCCGTCGATGAACAGATTCGGATCGAAAGAGGGCTGCGAGACGAACGCCAGCACATCCCCTGTTTCCGGCTCGATGGCAACCAGGGCGCCGCGCCGTCCGTCAAAGGCTTCCTCGGCGATCTTCTGCAAATGAATGTCCAGGGACAGATACAGGTTCTGGCCCGGCTCAGGCATGGTCCGGCGCAATACCCGCACCGGCCGGCCGCGCGAGGTCACTTCCACTTCCTCTATGCCGGTGCGGCCGTGCAGGGATTCTTCCCAGGTTTTTTCCAGGCCTTTTTTACCGATCACTTCCGTGCCGCGGTAATTGCCCAATTGGCCGCGCTCTTCCAGCCGGGTGAAGTCCTGCTCGGACAGGCGGCCGACATAGCCCAGCACATGGGCAGCCACTTCGCCGTAGGGATATTCGCGCACCCAGCGCGCCTTGATTTCCACGCCTGGGAAACGGAAAGCCTGTGCCGCGAACCAGGCAGCTTCGGTATCGCTGAGGTTGTTGCGCAGCATGATGCTGGTATAACGCCCGCTTTCATTGACCCGGCGCTTAAAACGGCGCTTTTCTGCGTCGTCGATCTCCAGCACCTGGTCAAGCTCTTCCAGCATGGTGTCGATATCGCCAGCGTGCGCCGGCACCACTTCCAGGGTATAGCTGCGGTAATTGCGCGCCAGGACCTCGCCATTGCGGTCACGGATCTCGCCGCGCCGGGGCGTAATCGGCGCAATTGAAATGCGGTTGCTTTCCGCCCGCGCCGACAGGTTGTCGTAGCGCACGACCTGCAAATAATAGAAACGCCAGACCAGAATGCCGAACAGCACCAGGATGAAAGCCCCGGCCACCAGCACACGCAGGCCAAAACGCTCTTTCAGCTGTTTGGATGTGTGTTTGAATTCAAACATAACGCACCAAGGCCTCCGGCAGCCCGGCAATACCTGCCCGCCGCCATACGCAAGCCCCCCGCTCCGTCCGGGACCGCGGGACGGCCTTGCCGCCCTCAGGCTCAGGCGCGCCCCATGCCATCATATCAGCGCACCGAACCATCAGTGTCGTCGATCTGGCGCTGCGGCAGCAGCAACACCCAGCCCAGCACCGGCCACAAGACCGCAGTCAGCACGGCCCCCTGCAACCAGATCCAGCCCGGCCAGGCGCCCATTAACCAGGCGGAAAGCGTCAGGCTCAAAAGCGTCGCGGCCACGATAATCGGCAGCATGTGCAAGGCCTGGCGCAGCAGGTCGAAACGCAGCAAGCGGCGATGCAGCGCCTGCGCCCCATAGACCACCAGCACATAGGTCAGCGCATGCTGCCCCAACAGCACGGTGTCGTGCACATCCATCAGCAGGCCGAACACAAAAGCCACCAGCATGCCGATGCGCCGCGGTTCGTGCGCGGCCCAGAATGCCAGAGCCAGCAACAACAAGTCCGGTGAACTCGGCCAGGCGCGCCATGGCAGCAGAGACAGCAGCCAGAAGCCGATCAAGGTGACCCAGACGAACCAGCCCCGGGCTGGCGTCAGCATGTCGTCTTCAACGATACGGGCGCGCGGCACTGGCGGGCGCGCCGACCGGGACCGCAGCGCGGCGCTGTCGAGCTTATCCGTCATGGCGCTTCCTCAGGCTCCGCCGTGTCAGGCCGGGCTTCGGCTTCCCCATCGAGCAGCACCAGGAAGTGCCGGTAGCGCTCCGGGTGCGACAAGGGCTCACCGACCGCGCTGGCAAAGCCCGATTCCGTATCTCGTTCCACGCGCTCGATACGCGCCACCGGCAAACCGGCAGGGAAAAAGCCGCCCAGACCGCTGGTCACCAGCACATCACCTTCTTTGATGTCATCGTCAGCCGACAGGTAGCGCACTTCCACCTTGCCAGGCGACTTGCCGCCAAATGCGATCAGACGCAAGCCGTTGCGCAGCGATTGCACCGGGATGGATACCCCTTCATCGGTCAGCAGTGCCGCTTCCGCCGTCATCGGCGTCGTGCGGACAATCTGCCCGACCACCCCGCCCTCATCTATCACCGGCATGCCGGGCGCGATACCGCTAGAGGCGCCCTTGTCGAAGACCAGGCGGCGGTTATACACGCTCAATGGTTCGTACATGACCTGCACCACCACCGAGCCGCGTCCGGCGGGACGATCTTCCACCCCGAGCAGACGGCGCAACTGCGCATTTTCAGCGGCCAGCTGCACGGCATGTGTGGAGATTTGCGCCAATTCGATGCGCTGGCGCTGCAGCACTTCGTTCTCGGAACGGATCAGTGTTGCCGCATTGAGCCAGTCATTGACCGACCGAACCAGGTCGCGCGGCAGCAATACCGCCCGCTGGAACGGATAAATGGCCACACTCAGGCCCTGGCGTACCGGCTCCAGGGCCGGGCGCCATTGCGCATCAGCGACCATCAACACCAGCGCCAGCAGCGCCAGAGCGATCATTCGGGTTTCAAGCGAGGGCGCATGCTTGAACAAGCGCGGTGCAGGAGCATGTTGCATATCAAGCCAGAAACCGACCCGGCCTGCACATCAGGCCAGAATTATTCGTTAACGAAGATCGCGCCAAGTTTTTCAAGATGCTCTAGCGCATCGCCGCAGCCACGCACCACGCAAGTCAGCGGATCCTCAGCCACAACGACCGGCAAGCCGGTTTCTTCCTGCAGCAGGCGGTCCAGATCACGCAGCAAGGCGCCGCCGCCCGTCAGCACAATCCCTTTGTCGGTAATATCCGCGCCAAGTTCCGGCGGCGTGTTTTCCAGCGCCACTTTGACTGCCGATACGATCTGATTGAGCGGGTCGGTCAGCGACTCCAGGATCTCGTTGGACGAGACCGTGAAGCTGCGCGGCACACCTTCAGCCAGGTTGCGGCCCTTGACCTCGATTTCGCGGACTTCGGAGCCGGGGAAGGCCGAGCCGATTTCCTTTTTGATCAGTTCGGCCGTCGGGTCGCCGATCAGCATGCCGTAGTTGCGGCGGATATAGGTGACGATGGCTTCGTCGAACTTGTCGCCGCCCACCCGCACCGAGCCTTTATAGACCATACCGCCCAGCGAAATAACCGCCACTTCGGTGGTGCCGCCGCCGATATCAACGACCATGGAGCCGCTGGCATCGGACACATTCAGGCCGGCGCCAATGGCAGCCGCCATCGGTTCTTCGATCAGGAATACCTGGCTTGCCCCTGCGCCCTGGGCCGATTCCCGGATAGCACGGCGCTCGACCTGGGTGGAACCGCAGGGAACGCAAACGATGATACGAGGGCTGGGCGCCAGCATGTTGCGGGGGTGCACCATGCGGATGAACTGCTTGAGCATCTGCTCAGTCACGGTGAAGTCGGCGATGACGCCGTCCTTCATGGGCCGGATGGCTTCAATATTGCCGGGCACTCTGCCCAGCATCTGTTTGGCCTCCTGGCCTACCGCCTGAATGATTTTCTTGCCGTGAGGGCCACCCTCATGGCGAATGGCAACAACGGAAGGCTCATCGAGTACGATACCTTTGCCACGGACATAAATCAGCGTGTTGGCGGTACCCAGGTCGATCGCCATATCGCTGGAAAAATAACTGCGCAAGAATCCGAACATGGGAACTCAGCTAGCAGGATTGCGTGGGAAACTGGCGCCAGCGGTCAGCCAGAACGCCACGAGGAGACCAGTTTAGCGTCGGGCAGACAAAGCTCACAGACACACTACCCTGGCCAGGCCGAATGGATTATGAATCATAACTTATAATTTTCGCTCGCCCTTTAAGAAGCAATGAGTTTTCAGACTTTCTTACTTCTTAGCTGGCCCATTTCCTCTATTCCTCCAACTTCCTTGACAGACAGTCCGGGCAGGCCTTCATACGCCCCCGTCGCTGCAGAGAATTATGGCGCTCAATCAACAAGACGTGGCACGCATTGCCCGGCTGGCCCGCATCGCCCTGACGCCGGAGCAAACCGCCCGCACCCAGGATGAACTCAACCGCCTGCTGGATATCTATGCGCAACTCGGTCAGGCCGACACGCAAGGCGTGGCGCCTTTGGCCCACCCGCTGGCCGTGAATGGCGAAGTCGTGGCCCGCCTGCGCGAAGATGCCGTCACCGCTGCTCCCGCCAGTCCCGAGGAGCGCGACGCCCTGATGGCCAACGCTCCGGCGGCGGCCAGCGGCCTGTTCCTGGTTCCCAAGGTGATCGAATAATCATGTCCCATTCCCCTCTACATGCCGAGTTCGACGGCATTGCCGGCCTGCGCCAGGCCCTGGACCAACGCCAGGTCAGCGCTGCCGAGCTGGCCCAGAGCGCGCTGGATGCCATCGGACATCATGACGCCCTGAATGCATTCCTGCATGTCGATGCAGACCTTACGCTGGCCCAGGCCCGCGCCGCCGACGCCCGTATCGCTGCGGGCCAGGCCGGCGCTCTGACCGGCGTGCCCATCGCCCACAAAGATACGTTCGTGACCCAGGGCTGGCGCACGACTGCCGGCAGCCGCATGCTGGGCAACTATGTCAGCCCCTTTGATGCCACCGTGGTTGAGAAGCTGCTGGCGGCCGGCACGGTTTCGCTGGGCAAGCTCAACTGCGACGAGTTCGCCATGGGTTCGGCCAATGAGAATTCGGCTTTCGGCCCGGTGCGCAACCCCTGGGATCAAAATGCGGTGCCCGGCGGTTCATCCGGCGGCTCGGCGGCGGCTGTGGCCGCAGGCCTGGTGCCTGCCGCGACCGGTACGGATACCGGTGGTTCGGTGCGCCAGCCGGCCGCCCTGTGCGGTGTCAGCGGGATCAAGCCGACTTACGGCGCCGTGTCGCGTTTCGGGATCATTGCCTATGGTTCCAGCCTGGATCAGGCCGGCCCGCTGGCGCGCAGCGCCCGGGATGTGTATCTGATGCTCGATGCCATCGCCGGTTTCGATGCCAAGGATGCCACCAGCCATGACATTCCCGATGGCTGGCTGGCGCGCGATTACGATGCCAGCCAGGCCGCGCAGGCGGCTGCGGGCGCCCGGCCGCTGGAAGGCCTGCGCATTGGTTTGCCGCGCGAGTATTTCAGCGCTGGCCTGGATCCTCAGGTGGCGGATGCCATTGAGGCCGCCCTGCGCGAGTTCGAGGCGCTGGGCGCCCGCCGCGTGGAGATTTCGCTGCCGCGCACGGAGCTCGCCATTCCCGCCTACTATGTGATTGCGCCGGCGGAAGCCTCCAGCAATCTGGCGCGTTATGACGGGGTGCGCTATGGCCATCGCGCCGAGCAATATACCGATCTGAACGATATGATCAGCCGGTCGCGCGCCGAAGGTTTCGGGACCGAGACTCAGCGCCGCATTCTGCTGGGCACTTATGTGCTGTCGCATGGCTACTATGACGCCTATTATTTGCAGGCCCAGCGTCTGCGCCGCTTGATCGCCGAAGATTTCCAGAAGGCCTTGCGCGAAGAGTGCGATGTGATTCTGGGCCCGGTGACCCCGCAGGTGGCCCGCCGCATCGGCGAGAACAGCGATGACCCTCGCGCTGACTGGCTGTCCGATATTTATACGCTGGGCGTGAATCTGGCCGGCCTGCCGTCTGTCGCCATTCCCTGCGGTTTCGATACCACGCGCGCCAAGCCGCTGCCCGTGGGCATGCAGTTGATCGGCAACCATTTCCAGGACGGCCGCTTGCTGGCTATCGCCGAGCGTTATCAGCAAGTCACCGATTGGCACCAACGTAAACCGGAGTCGCTCTAATGGCCTGGGAAATTGTCATCGGGCTGGAAACCCATACCCAGCTTTCCACGCAGTCGAAAATTTTTTCCGGCAGCAGCACGCGTTTTGGCGCTGCGCCCAATACCCAGGCGAATCTGGTGGATATGGCGCTGCCCGGCAGTTTGCCCGTGCCCAATTACGGGGCCGTGGAGCGCGCCATCCGTTTCGGTCTGGCGGTCGGCGCGCAGATTGCGCCGCTTTCGGTGTTTGCCCGGAAGAATTATTTCTATCCTGATCTGCCCAAGGGTTATCAGATTTCCCAGTTCGAGATCCCTGTCGTGCTGGGCGGCAGTCTGAGTTTTTTTGTGGGCGAGGAGCGCAAGACGATTAATCTGACGCGCGCCCACCTTGAGGAAGATGCAGGCAAGTCGCTGCATGACGAGGTGACGTTCGCCAATGGCGCGCCTGCGACCGGTATTGACCTGAATCGTGCCGGGACGCCGTTGCTGGAGATTGTCTCCGAGCCGGAAATGCGTTCGGCAGCCGAGGCCGTGAGTTATGCCCGCGCCTTGCATAGCCTGGTGGTCTGGCTGGGGATCTGCGACGGCAATATGCAGGAAGGTTCTTTCCGCGTGGATGCCAATGTGTCGGTGCGGCCGGTGGGGCAGAAGGCGTTCGGCACGCGTACCGAAATCAAGAATGTGAATTCGTTCCGGTTCCTGGAGCGGGCGATTCTGTTCGAGGCCCGCCGCCAGATCGAGCTGATCGAGGATGGCGGTACGGTGGTGCAGGAGACCCGCCTGTACGATGCCGACCGCGATGAGACGCGCAGTATGCGCAGCAAGGAAGATGCGCACGATTACCGCTATTTCCCCGATCCTGATTTGCCTCCGATTGCGATTTCACCGGAGTGGATCGAGGAGGTTCGCGCCGCGATGCCGGAGCTGCCCGCCGCTTTACAGGCCCGGTTGCAGGAGCAATATGGCGTGACGGCTTACGATGCGTCGCAGTTGGGCGCAGACCGCGAGACGGCCGCGTTTTTCGAGCAGGCTGCCGCTGCTGTGCCTGAGGGCCATGCCAAGACCGTGGCAAACTGGATTATGGGCGAGTTGGCTGCAGCGCTGAACCGCGATGAGAAGACGATTGCGGATAGCCCGATTCAGGCCGCCAGTCTGGCCAAGCTGGTGAGCCGGATTGCGGATGGCACGGTGTCCAATAAGATTGCCCGCGAGATTTTTGCTGCGCTGTGGGCGGGTGAGGGCAATGGCGATGCCGATGCCATTATCGAGGCCCGCGGTTTGAAGCAGATCAGTGATTCGGGCGCGATCGGTGCGATGATCGACGAGGTGCTGGCTGCCAATCCGGCGATTGTCGAGGAGTATCGCGCTGGTAAGCAGAAGGCGTTCAATTCGCTGGTGGGTCAGATTATGAAGGCCGCCAAGGGGAAGGCGAATCCTCAGCAGGTGAATAGTTTGCTGAAGGAAAAGCTGGATAGCTGAGCGTTCCGGCAGGTGCCGTGAGAGGAGCAGGCGCAGGAGGTTTCTGCGCCTGCTTTTTTTTGTGGCTGACGGGGGACAGCAGGGTTGCAGCGTGTTGCGTATGTTCCGCGCTGGGCTGAGATCGGTTTGCTAAGGCCGCGCTCTGGGGCCCAGCCGGTCTGAGGCCGATCGCATGGTTCCGGCTGCGCCGGAACTGCCCGTCATCGGAGCGGCCAACGGGGCGGCCGCGCAACTCGCGAGGCCAACAGTCCACCGGACTGTTGGCATGCACTCGCTCAGACATGCGCGGCCTTGCATCCCCGTTGGCCGCTCCGATGACGGCATGCTCCACGCCCCCAGACCGGCTGGGCCCCAGAGCGCTGGTTCAGGTTCTCAGTATCGGGCTGGTGGCGATGGGGCTAGGCGTGAGCGCAAGGGAAGATAGGTTTGGTGGCGGGTTGCGCTGTGAG
>NZ_JBQEKA010000040.1:0-28910 GCF_052103615.1 Kerstersia sp.
CGGCCGCGCCGTGCCAGGGCTAGGGCGCGCCAGCCGGGGCAGCAGGCCTTGAAGCGGTGGACGCATGCGGCATGCATGCAGGACGGCACATAAAGGAGCGGTGAGATGAAAGGGCTGTGTGTACTGGTAACGGATGCATGTTCCGGGGTAGGCTGGGCCATTTCACGGCTGCTGGCGGATCGCGGCTGTCATGTCGTGGGGGTGGCGGGGAACGAGGAACCCATTGAGTTCCCCGGCATTCTGTACCAATGCCCGCCGCACGATGCCGGCCGCATGGCCGATATGCTGCGGGCCATACGCGAAAAATATCCGATAGATGCCATCGTCAATACCACCGGCCTGAACGTGCCGGCGCCGCTGGGTGAGGTGTCGTTGACGGATCTGTACGATGTTTTCGACCGCAATGTCAGAACTGCCTTGCAGGTGACCCAGGCCTTGCAGGACAACATGCGCGTGCGCCGGACTGGCCGCATCGTGAACGTGTGCCATCATGGCTGGTGGGGGCAAGCGTCGGAATCGACCGCCTATGCCGTGGCCAGCGCCGCGCTGGCGGCCTGCACCCGCGCCTGGGCGCTGGAACTGGCCGAAGCGGGCGTGACCGTCAACGCCGTGCTGGCCGGCCCGGTGGAAACGGAAGATTTCCGTGAACGCCACCCGCTGGGTTCAGACGCTGAGAAACAGGCGCTGGCGCAATTGCCGCTGGGGCGGCTGGGCGCGGCCGAAGAAGTGGCTGGCGTCGTGGCTTTTCTGTTGCAGCGTGAAAGCGCCTTCATGACGGGCCAAGTGATTGCTGTGGATGGCGGCGCAGGCTTGCGCCGGCCCATGCTGTAAGGAATGTCGGGATTTTGTGATGGCAAGTAAATCGGCGGGTCGCCAGAAAACGGTTTTCCAGTGTTCGGAGTGCGGCGGCAATACGCCCAAGTGGCAAGGGCAGTGCCCGCATTGCAATGCCTGGAATACCTTGGTGGAGGCCGTGGCGGAACCGGCAAGCGGCCATCGCTATGCTTCCTTGGCCGGGACGACACCGATACGCAGTTTGGATGAAATCGAAGCGCGCGAATTGCCGCGCCTGCCGACCGGGCTGCCGGAGTTTGACCGGGTGCTGGGCGGCGGGCTGGTTGCCGGGGCCGTGGTGTTGATTGGCGGCGACCCTGGTATTGGCAAATCCACTTTGCTGCTGCAGGCGCTGGCGGCCATGGCGCAAAGCGAGCGCGTGCTGTATGTCACGGGTGAGGAATCGGCGGATCAGGTGGCCTTGCGGGCGCGGCGTCTGGGCTTGAGCGGCGCAGGGGTGGGCCTGTTGGCGGAAATCCGGCTGGATGCGATTCAGCAGGCGCTCAATGAAAAGAAACCGGCGGTGGCGGTCATTGACTCCATTCAGACGGTGTATTCCCCGGAGTTGAGCGCGGCGCCAGGGTCGGTATCGCAGGTGCGTGAGTGCGCAGCGCAGCTGACCCGCCAGGCCAAGCAGACTGGCGTGCCTGTGGTCATGATCGGTCATGTGACCAAAGACGGCGCCCTGGCCGGGCCGCGCGTGCTGGAACACATTGTCGATACCGTGCTGTATTTCGAAGGGGATACGCACTCTTCGTATCGTTTGATCCGCGCCTTCAAGAACCGCTTCGGCGCTGTCAATGAGCTGGGCGTGTTCGCCATGACCGACAGGGGGCTGCGCGGCGTGGCCAACCCGTCCGCATTGTTTTTGTCGCAGCATGCGCGCCAGGTGGCTGGCTCCTGCGTCATGGCAACCCAGGAAGGCACGCGGCCTTTGCTGGTGGAAATCCAGGCGCTGGTCGATGCATCCCATGCGCCCAGCCCGCGCCGCCTGAGCGTGGGCCTGGAAGGCAATCGTTTGGCCATGCTGCTGGCGGTGCTGCATCGCCATGCCGGTATTGCCGCGCATGACCAGGATGTGTTCGTCAATGCCGTGGGCGGGGTCCGCATTACCGAACCTGCGGCAGACTTGCCGGTATTGCTGGCCATTCTTTCTTCGCTGCGCGACCGGCCCTTGCCGGAAGGTTTGATTGCGTTTGGCGAGGTGGGCCTGGCCGGTGAAATCCGGCCTGCGCCGCGTGGCCAGGAACGCTTGCGCGAGGCGGCCAAACTGGGTTTCAGCATCGCGCTGATTCCCAAGGCCAATGCGCCCAAACAGCCCATAGAAGGCCTGGAAATCTGGCCGGTGGAACGGCTGGACGAAGCCATGGATCGTTTGCGCTAAGGGCCAGACCGCCCGCACTGCCCTGGCAGGACGGCATCCTGGCGGACGGCGTAGAATGCCGCTCCGGCCCGTCATTCTGCGGGTCTTCATCATTCACAAACAGGCTGAACAATGAAAAAGGATGCTGTCGAGGCGGACTCGTATCCCTGGCAATGCTGGCGTCCCGAGGAACTGGCGCGGCGCCTGCACGGGCAGGCGCTGCCCTGGTGCGTTGTCGGCGGCTGGGCGCTGGATCTCTGGCATGGCAGGCAGACCCGCGAACACGAAGACCTGGAGTTCACCGTGCTGCGCGAAGACCTGGCGGCATGTCGGCATGCCTTGGCGGGTTTGTCTTTTTATGCGGCAGGCGATGGCCGTGTGGCCGCGCTGAGGGCGGATGAGGCGCCATCTGAGGATATTTTCCAGGTGTGGTGCCTGGAAACGGCTGCTGGCTGCTGGCGGGCTGACATGATGGTGGAGCCGGGAACCCCGGCGGTCTGGGCGTATAAACGCGAGCCAGCCCTGACGCGTCCGCGCCAGGAAATGGTGGGCCTGAGCGCATCAGGAATACCGTTCTTGCTGCCGGCGGGTGTCCTGCTGTTCAAGGCCAAGTACAGGCGGCCCAAGGACGAGCAGGACTTTGAATTGGCGCTGCCCACGCTGCCCGCCACGGAACGCGCCTGGCTGCGCCAGGCCCTGATGCGGCTGCATCCCGGCCATGAATGGATAGGCCGCTGTTAAGACGGGCGCAGCCCGGCATGGGCCAGGTCAGGCGTGCGATTGCTGGCAGAAGCGCAGGCGGTTGCCGAAGGGGTCGGCGACGGTCAGTTCCTGGCCCCAGTCCGCTTTTTCCAGGCCTGGCCGGGCGTAGCGGTAGGGTTTGGCCATGAGTTCCGCGTGCAGGGCTTCTATGCCGTGCATGGGAATGAACACCGTGGTGCCGGGCGTCGTGTCGCCGTGGTGTTCAGTCAGGTGCAGCAGCAGATCGTCGCGGCTGATCTGCATATAAAGCGGCATGCCAGGCTCGAAACGGTGTTGCCAGTCCACTTTGAAGCCCAGATAATCAAGATAGAACTCGCGCGCTTTTTCTTCGGAAAAACTGCGCAGCAGGGGGATGGCGGGGGAAAGATGCATGGTGTCCAGGAGGGCTAAGGGGCTGAGAAAAACAGCAGGAAACAGACTACCCGAAAGTGCCGCCGCTGCAAATAAGCCAGGCTAAAGCAGAGGGTGAGCTGGCTGGCGGCCCAGCTGGCGGCTCCGGGGTCCGGGCGCTACGCGGCGGATGGAGCCCAGTCAGGCTGGCTGCGCCAGCGCGCCTGCTGCCTGCCGTTCGCGCACGGTGTTGATAACAGCGCCCAGCAAGGCTTCGCCCTCGCGGTGCGCTAGCCAGGCGAATACCATGCTGGCCTGGTGCTGGGCCTGGCTGCCTATCAGTTCGACTTCACCGGCCGCTTGCGCGGCATGCGCCGTGTCCTCATGTAGAAAACCCAGGCCAATACCGCCGCGTATCAAGGCGCGAGTGGTGTTTTCATGGTCGGCGTTGAAAAGGCGCCCGGGCCGGAAACCGTAGGTCTGGAAGAGCTGTTCGGCAACCAGGCCGCAGCAGGTGCTGGGGCCTGGGCAGATCCACGGCAGTTCGGCCAAAGCCTGCCAGTCGGGTTGCGCCGTGTTGGTAAGGAGGCCGGGGGCGGCCGCCAGAAAGATGCCAAAGCGGTAAAGCACTATCTGCGCCAGGGCACTGTCGTTCACGCCGGCGTCGGCCATCAGGCCGGCATCCAGCGCGCCGCTGCGTATGCCGTGCAGAATCTCGACGGAAGGGGCATATTGCAGGTCGATTTCTACTGCAGGATAACGTTCTGCCAGCGCGCTCAGCAGTGGCCCCAGCAGCGGCCCGCTGGCCGCGCCTGTCAGGCCCAGCCGCAGCCTGCCGCTGAGCGTGCCGCGTATCCGGCGCGCTTCATCCAGCATGTCGTGGTGCATGGCGAGCAATTGCTCGGCACGGGTATGCAGGCGCGCGCCAGCCGGGGTCAGGCTCATGCCGCGCGGCGTGCGGTCGAATAGCGCCAGCGCCAGCTCTTCTTCCAGTGATTTGATATGCGCGCTGACGGCGGGCTGGCTCAGGAAAAGCTGGTCCGCCGCCCGGGTAATGCTGCCTTCGCGGGCGACAGCCAGAAATGTGCGCAGTTGGTAGATATCCATGGCGGGCGCCGGACAGGCGGGATTTAGTCAGCGGGATTTAGTCAGCGGGATCTAATCAGCCGGGTGTCTAAATCCAGCCCAGCAGGCGCCACCACAGCAGGTCCAGCGGCGTGAGCACCAGCAAGGTGAAGCCCGCCAGCGCCAGGCACAGCCGGGTGGCGGCGCGCAGGTCTATTTTACCCAGCTGGATGGCGACCAGCAGCGGCGGCGATTGATAGGGCAGGATGACATTGGAGAAGGCCAGCACCTGGCTCATCAGCACGGTGGCAAGCGGCAGCCCGGTCATTTGGGATAGGGATTCCGCCAGTGGTGTCATGATGGCGGGCACGCCGGGCAAGGTGGTGAAGAGCGCGACCAGGGTGCCTATGCCGCCCAGCATGGCGACTTTCTGCCAGTTGCTGCCTTCGCTCAGCCCGATATGCGTGCTGGCCGCGCCGACGAGCGTGGCGCCCAGGCCGGTCGAAGCCACGATGGCGCCCAGGCCCATGACGCCGCCGATGAACAGCAGCGAACCGATATTGATCTCTTCATTGATGCAGCGCTTGCTGGTCAGGCCGGTGCCCGGCCAGAGGAAATAAATCCCGGCCGCCATGCTGATCCAGGCCGGGGCGATGTGGTGCAGCGAGTCCGTCATCCAGAACACCAGGCAGAGCGCCATGGCGATCATCAGGCGCCGCTGCAAGGGCGTGGGCGGCGTTTTCGGCTGACGCGCCAGCCCTTCGGGATGGGCCGGGCCGGCGGGAAACAGCCAGAGAATCAGCCCGGCCAGCACCAGCGACTTCAGCAGGCCAAGTACCGGGAAGTGCAGCAGCAGGTACTGGGTATAGGTGGGGGCGTAGCCATAGAGGGTTTCGGCGGTGCCGGCCAGCAGCATGTTAGGCACATTGGCGGGCAGAATGGTAAAGGCCGGAATGTGGGTGCCCAGCGCCGTGGCCAGCAGCATGCCGGTACGGCCCTGGGAACCCGCCGGATAGCCCAGGCGGCCCGCCAGCGAGGTAACGATGGGGATCAGCAGCACGGCGCGCCCGATGGACGAAGGCAGCACGAAGCTGAGGGCGACGCTGAAAGCAATGATGGCGCTAATGACGCTGGCATAACGCTGGCTCATCAGGCCAGCCAGGGAGTTGGCCCAGCGCTGATCCAGACCGGTATGGCGGACGGCGGCGCCAGTGATGAGGCCGCTGAACAGCAACCAGAAGGTTGAGGAATTGAATCCCGAGAAAATGACGGCGGGGGCGGCGACCTTCAGCAAAATGGCCAGCAGGAAAAAACACAGCGCCGTCAGGTATTCCGGCAAGGCGGAAGTGGCCCATAGCCCAATGCTGAAGATGGCCAGCGCCAGTGCCATGGCTTGTTCGGCGGGCAGCGAGCCGTGGGCCAGCCAGCCGCCCAGCAGGGCGCAAGCCGTGATGATGGCAACGAGAAAATGCTGTTGTGGCGCTGCTGCTGGCGGCGGCGCGGCGTTGTCGGCGGCGGATGAGGGGCTGGCGGTCATGGCGGACAGAAGAAGGGGCTGAAAGGCAGGCTGGGGCCGGACTGAAAGCGGAGGAACCGGGAATGCTGCTCACTATGCTACGCAATCTGCCGGGCGTCCAATCGGAAATCCCGAGGGCAGTGTCTCAGAATTGCCGGGATGCAAATTGCCGGGATGCAGCCTGGAGAGAAAATCAGTAGAATCACCGGTTCAGTGCGGCGCTTGCCGCAGTTTCTTCAATGGGTTCCCTTACCCCATTCATCAAAAAGGTTCTCCATGACCACGCGTTCCGCGAATGGCCTGCGCAATGATTTGCGCGATCAGGCCTCTGTTTCTTTGCTGCTGCTTGTTGCATTCCATGTGCTGGTGATCATTGCCAGCAACTATCTGGTGCAGCTGCCCATCTCTTTGTTCGGCTTTCACAGCACCTGGGGCGCCTTCAGCTTTCCCTTCATTTTTCTGGCCACGGATCTCACCGTGCGTTTGATCGGCAAGCAGGCAGCGCGCCGCGTCATCGCGCGCACTATGCTGCCCGCGCTGGTGGCGTCTTATATCGTTTCCGTCTTGTTCCAGGATGGTGTTTTCAGCGGTTTCGGGGCGCTGGAAGCATTCAACAGCTTTGTCTTCCGCATCGCTCTGGCGAGTTTTGCCGCCTATGTGCTGGGACAGTTGCTCGATATCCAGGTATTTGACCGGATACGCCAGAGCGACATGGCCTGGTGGGTCGCGCCCGTGGCGGCAGGTATCGTAGGCCAGGCGCTGGATACGATTGCGTTCTTCTCCATTGCCTTCTGGCGCAGCAGCAATCCGTTCATGGCCGCGAACTGGGTGGAAATCGCGTTCGTGGATTATGTCATCAAGCTGGCAGTCAGCCTGCTGATGTTCGTGCCTTTGTACGGCATCATGCTCAATGCCATCCTGCGTTCGCTGCGCGAGGGCAGGCAAACGGCGCCCGCGGCCTGAAACAGGCGCGGGCGGCCGCCTTCAGGCGGCTGCGTGCGCGGGGTCGGGCGCGGCTTCCGCAAAATTATGAATATGGATCATTTCACTGCGTATTGTTCCGATCAGGGCAGATTCAGGGGAGTTGTCCAGCGCGCTGTCGCGGGCGATCTGGCTGCCTTCGGCATGTGAGGCATGGGCCAGCAGTCCGGCCAGACGCTCCAGTTCGGCGATTTGCCCGGGGGCCGGGCGCTCGCTGGCGGCGGCGCAATAGGCCGTGATGGCGTCGCAAACGCGCTCGGCACTGGTAATCAGCGGGAACCAGGCGGCGGCCTCCGGCCCGGCGGGCGGCGGTTCGGTCAATGATTTCTGCAATTGCAGCCGGATGTCAGCCAGCGAGGCATAGGCGGCCCGGCGGCGGAGACTGACTTCCTGGCTGGCCGCGCTGGCCTGCTGGCCGGGCAGGCTGGCCAGCAGATAGGCCGCAATGGCGGCCCGCGCCTGGCGGAAGGCCTGTTCCAGCTGGCGGGCATGGCGTTTGGGCCAGATGGCGTAGCCAAAGACCAGCACAATGGCCCCGCCCAGCAGTGTATCGACCAGGCGCAGCAGCGCGTAGTTCACACCGCGTGTCTCAGGGCTGACGAAATCTATCAGCACCAATACCAGCGGCGTGAGGGCCAGCGCATACATGGCATAGGAGCGCTGCGACGCCCAGGGCAGGGTGGTAGCGATAAGCGTCATCACGATCACGAAGCTGGGGCCGGGTTGCAGCACCGTTAGCAGAATGGCGCCGATGATGACCCCCGCGCTGGTGCCCATGCTGCGCAGGATGGTGCGCGCGAAGATGGAACCGAAATCCGGCTTCATGATGATGAAGATCGTCATCGGCACCCAATACCAGTGGCTTTTGGCATCAATCCAGTGCAGGGAAAAGCCGATGGCAACGCACAGGGAAAGCGCCAGCGCGGAGGTGATGGTCGCACGGCCGGGCGTCAGGCGGTCCAGCAGAATGCGCAGCCGGCTGTTCTGGCCCTGGGCCGGGGCGGGCGCAGGATTGGCGGCCGTGGTCAGGGGCAGCGCGCTATTCCAGAATGAATCGGCGAGGGCCTGAACCGCCCGCAGGACGGCAGGATCCTGCAGCCTGACTTCGCCCGCCGGGCCTTTGGCGCCATCGGCCAGGGCTTGTTCTATGGGCTGCAATTGCGCGGCGGCCTGGCGCAGCAGTTCAGGGTCCTGACAGGCCATGATGCTGGCGAAGAGATTATCGAAGCGCTGCAAGGAAGCGGCAGTCCGTTCCGTCAGGGGGTTGCGGCCCTGCGCGTGGGCGCGGATGCGCAGCATTTGCGCATAGAGCGCCCCCAGCTTGTCCGTGACTTGCCGCCGCATCAGTTCGGCATTCTGGCCTTCGGCCTTGGCTTGCGCCAGATTGCGCAGCGTCTGGGTCAGCCCGGCCAGCATGGCGCGTTGTGAACGCTGCCGGAAAAACAGGGCTTCTATGCCCAGCATCAGGGCATAGAAGGCATTGCCCGCCAGAAACATCAGCGCGGGCAGCCAGAAATTCGGCCCGATATGCCCGTTGCCTGTCATGACCGTGCCCATGACCAGCGCTTGCAGGCTGCCGGCCGACAGGGCGGCGTGATAGCTGCTGAGGATGCTGCCAACGAAGGCCAGGCATACCATGGTGACGGTCACGACACCCCAGGAGTCATCGCTGAGATAGCCCAGCAGACAGCCAGCGGCCCCCAGCGGCGCGGAAATGGCGATTTTCAGGAATAAGGCCGTGTACGGACCTTCACGCTCGGAACTGGCTTGCAGCAGCGAGCCCATCGCGATCCACAGGCTGGCGGCCAGCTGATCGAAAAGAATGCCTAGCGCCAAGGGCAAACCGACCCCGATGGCGGCGCGGATGGAGACTCCCCAGCGCCAGTGGGCGGGCTTGAGCGCAGTCAGTTCGCGCAGCCAGGAATTGGGGCGGATGGCTGGGCGGGCGGGAGGTACGGCTTGCGGCATGCAAGGTCTTCCGGAAAATGAGCAAACAGACCCGGAACCGGGGTGGGCAAGAGCGGCGGAACAAGTACAGAAAACAGGCGCGTCGCCAAAGCGGGCCAGCAGGCCGAGGGGCAATCGCCCCGGCGCCAAGCTGCGCCACGCGGGCCCAGGGCCAGCGCCAGGGCTGCGACAGACCGGGCTTTGCCATCATACCGGCTGCAGCCTCCGGAGCAAGCCTTGCGCCGGGCGAATTCAGCCCTGGCGCGGCGCGGCATGTTAGCAAAAGAAAAAATCCGGTCTGCCGCATGGGCGGCAGGCCGGATCGGGGGCTGCCCAGGCTGGGCAGCAAAGGCCTGGCGCACATTCCATGCGTCAGGCCGTGCCGGGGTCAGCGGCCGTAGGAAATGTCCCGCAGCCAGAGTGAGATTTCCGGGATGTAGGTAATCAGCATCAGGCACAGCAGAACGACAATCACCAGCGGAATCAGGGGCTTCATCAGCCGTTCCAGCGAAATCTTGGCAATGGAGCAGGCGGCGAACAGATTGACACCCAGCGGCGGGGTAATCATGCCCAGCGCCAGGTTGACGATCATGATGACACCGAAGTGCACCGGGTCGATGCCGAACTGCACGGCGACGGGCAGCAGCAGCGGCGCCAGCACGACGATGGAGGCCGACGTTTCGATGAACATCCCGATGATGAACAGCGCCACATTGATGCCTAGCAGGAAGGTGAAGTGGTCGGAGAACAGCGTGCTCAGCCAGGTGCCCAGCATATCCGGCACGCCGGCGCGGTTCAGCAGGAAGCTGAAGACGCCCGCGTTGGCGATGATGAACATGATGACCGCGGTGGAAATCACCGAGCGGTGCAGTACCCGCGAAAACTGTTTGAAGTTCATCTGGCGGTAGATGAACATGCCGACCAGCAAGGCATAGACCACGGCAACGACGGAGGCTTCAGTCGGCGTGAAAATGCCGCCATAGATGCCGCCGAGAATGATGACAGGCATCAGCAAAGCCAGCCAGGCGCGCTTGAAGGCAGGCCAGACTGCCAGGCGGCCGTCACCGTCGTGCTGCCCCAGTCCATTGCGGCGGGCGTAGAACCAGGCGTAGGCCATCAGCGCGAAGCCGATCAGCAGGCCGGGGAACACGCCGGCAATGAACAGCTCGCCGGTAGAGGTTTCTGTCGAGACCGCATACAGAATCATGGGAATCGACGGCGGCAGAATGACCCCTAGCTCCGCGGATGCCGCCTGCAGCGAGGCGGCGAATGGCACAGGATAGCCGTGGCGCGCCATGGCGGGAATCAGAATGGCGCCCACGGCAAAGGTCGTGGCCACGCTGGAACCGGCAACAGCGGAAAAGATCATGCAGGTCAGCACGCAGGTGCAGGCCAGGCCGCCTTGCATGCCGCCCACCAGGCTTTTGGCAAAATCCACCATGCGCGCGGAAATGCCGCCGGCTTCCATCAGGTTGCCGGCCAGAATAAAGAAGGGAATGGCGACCAGGGGATACTTGTCGAGCGCGGCAAAGAGTTGCTGCGCGACCACCAGCCAGGTCAGGTTGCTGGAAGCAACGCCCAGCAGGCTGGACAGGCCGATGGACACGGCGATCGGGATGGAAAGCCCGAAAAACACCAGCATCGAAACAATCATTAATTGGGACATGGCGATAATTCCGTAATCAGTCCATCAACCTTGGGCGTCGTTGCGCTCGGGCGCAGCGGCATCGCGGTCGAACAGGCGGGCAAAGACCGCAATGGCGGCCAGGGTGGTGCCCACGGGAATGGACAGATAAATCCAGGAAATCGAAATATCCAGGCTAGGCATGCTTTGAAAGCGCACGCGGTGAGTCATTTGGCCGCCTATCCATGCCAGGAACAGCAGGAAACCAGCGCAGATCAGGGCCAGCACCCATTCCAGGATGCGCAATGGCGTGCCCTTGAGGCGTTCGCGCAGCACTTCGACGCTAATCATGGCGCCATGGCGGAAGGCCAGGGAAATTCCCAGCATGACAGTCCAGATCAGGACGGCGCGGGTCAGGATTTCGCTCCAGTCGGACGGAGCCTGCCATACGAAGCGCGTGAGCACCTGATAAAAGGCGGCGGCAACGGCGACGAGCAGCAAAACCTGAGTGATGAGAGAGACCGCACGGAACAGCACGCGGTCGAACAGGCAGAGCAGACGCATGATAAAGAGATCTCAGGAAGAGAAACGCCCGAGGTTGCAGCGCAACGCCGGGCATGGCTCGGGGGCGCATGATGCGCGCCCCCGCAGTCCTGGCTCAGGCCAGATTACTTGGTGTCCTGGATGGACTTTATCAGCTCGGCGCCATAACGCTTTTCGTAATCCTTGTAGGCCGGCTGAACGGCTTTCTGGAATGCGTCACGGTCGATTTCGGTGGTGATTTGCATGCCTTCGGCGCTGAGTTGCTCCAGGCCGGTCTTCTCGACGTTGTCAACATAGTCGCGCATGGCTTTGGCGCCGTCGATGGCGGCTTGCTTGAACAGCGCCTTGTCGGCATCGCTCAGGCCTTCATACACGGCAGGGGAGGCAATGATGACGGTGGGCGCATAGACGTGCGAAGTCAGCGACAGGTATTTCTGGATTTGCGACAGCTTGGCCGAGACAATGACAGACAGCGGGTTTTCCTGGCCGTCGATGGTGCCCTGTTGCAGGGCGGTGGACACTTCCGGCCAGGCCATGGGCGTGGGCAGCATGCCGATTTCACGGAAGGCGGCAATGTGCACCGGATTTTCGGTCACGCGGATTTTCAGGCCCTTGGCATCTGCCGGCGTGCTGACGGGGCGCACGTTATTGGTCAGGTGGCGGAAGCCTTGCTCGCCCCAGGCCAGCGCGACCAGGCCGCGCTTGGAGAAATCTTCCAGCATGCCTTCGCCGATGGGGCCGTCCAGCACGGTACGGGCGTGATCCAGGTCACGCATCAGGAAGGGGATGTCGAACACGCCGGTGGACGGCACGAAATTCAGGGTGGCGCCGGTCGAAACGATGGCCAGGTCAATGGTGCCCAGTTGCAGGCCTTCCAGAACTTCGCGCTCGCCGCCCAGGGCGCTATTGGCGAATTGCTGCACGGTATAGCGGCCATCGCTGGATTTCGCCAGGGATTGGGCAAAGGCTTCGCCGCCTGCGCCATAATGGGATTGCTGCGACAGCGCGTAGGCCATCTTCAGAGGGGCAGCGGCGCTGGCCGGTGCGGTGGCGACGATGGCGACGGATGCCATGGCAATGGCAAGCCAGTTCTTACGCATGATGTATTTGCTCCTGATCCTGAGGGGGGCGGCTGCGGGCGGCGCTGGAAAAGGGGTGGGCAGCGCGGCCGGAGCCAGAATTTTTTCAGTACAGCGAGGGGAAGGGCCATCGTGCAGCATTCCCAGAAGCTGGCCGCGCATCGGTTACCATGCGGATCACGCCGAACCGGCGGCAGCTGTAATATCTTAATAATAATACTACGCATGGTATGCAAGGTTTCTCATGAGCCGTGTTCAACCCATTTTCGAACCCTATGACACCAGCCGCAGCCTCTATGAGCACCTGGGGGGCGAGGCCGGTGTGCGCGCCATTGTGGACCGTTTTTACGACTTGATGGAGCTGGAAGAGGACTTCAGCGAGCTGCGCGCCGTGCATGGGCCCAGCCTGGATGAGGCGCGGGACAAACTGTTCTGGTTTTTGAGCGGCTATTTTGGCGGCCCGGATCTCTACATCAGCCGTTTCGGGCATCCGCGCCTGCGCGCCCGGCATTTGCCATTTCCCATCGGCACGGTCGAGCGCGATCAGTGGGTCGCCTGCATGGGCCGCGCGCTGGTGGACGAGCAAGTGCCGGCGCCGCTGGTGGACCGTCTGGTGCATACCTTTTTTGGCGTGGCGGACTGGATGCGCAATCGTGAAGGCTGAGACAGAAAGCCTGGCGCCGCTGAACGAAGCAGGTGAATGCATTCTGCGCTGGCGCGATGGCGCCATGATGGTTGACCCCGAGGCGGGCGCGGCGGCAGCGCTTGCCGGGGATCATGCCGGCCCGCAATGGCTGACACCGCCGCCGCAAGCGCAGCGCGTGGGCGCCGGAGGGCGCCAGGCCGCCTGGTATGTGGACGGCAGTTTCGGCGAAGGCGTGCTGCGCGGTTACCGCCGCGGCGGTTTGCTGGCGCGCGTGAACCGGGACCGCTATCTTTGGCAGGGAGAGGACTTTACCCGGCCATTCCGCGAGTTCCGCCTCATGGCCGCGATGCGCGCGGCCGGGCTGCGCGTGCCGCAGGTGCTGGCAGCGGGTTACTGGCGCAGCGGCTTGTGGTACCGGGCCGCCTTGCTGACGCGCCGCATCCCCGGCGCCGAACCCCTGGCCAAACGGCTGGAGAACAGCTGCGCGCTGACGCTGGCGGCGCAGGCCGTATTCGATATGCATCAGACCGGTGTTTATCACGCGGATCTGAATGTCTATAACCTGCTATTCGATGCCTCGGGCGCGGCCTGGATCATCGACCTGGATCGCGGCCGCCTGGGGCTGGACGAGACGCAGCGCCGCGCCACGCTGACGCGCCTGCGGCGCTCATTTATGAAAGTGGGCGGCGAGCAGCTGGGCGGCCAGGCCTGGCAGATATTTTCCGGCGCCTATATGCGCTGCACGGCGGCCTGAAACCCGCAGTCGGCGCGCTGCGGGGCCAGGCCTGGCTGCCTGGGGGCCCGCAGCGGGGCGATGTGTGCCGGTTTCTTCACGTTTTTACCCGTTCTTCCCAGCAAAAAGCTTTATGATTCGGGCTTTTCACACATGCGGATTTTCGCGGGGGTCATCATGGGGGAAGAAATCCTGAACGGGGCGCGCAGGCGTGCGCTCGCGGGCGCGCTGGCAGGCGCGGCGCTGTCGCTGGCGGCAGTGCCGCCCGCTGTGGCGCAGGATAATAAAGTCGTTAACGTCTATAACTGGGCCGAATATACGGCGCCGGATACCTTGTCGGGCTTTGAGGCCGAGACGGGCATCAAGGCGCGCTATGACGTCTATGACAGCAACGATATGCTGCAGTCCAAGCTGCTGGCGGGGCGTTCGGGCTACGACGTCGTCGTGCCGTCCACGCACTATGCGGCCCGGCAGATCCAGGGCGGCCTGTACCAGAAGCTCGACAAGAGCAAAATCCCCAACTGGGAGCACCTGGACCCTGACCTGATGGCGCTGGTGGCGACCGTTGACCCCGGCAATGAATATCTGATCCCCTGGGGCTATGGCACCAATGGCCTGGGCTTCAATGTCACCAAGGCCAAGGAAATCCTGGGCGCAGACGCCGACCTGGCCGATTGGAAGCTGCTGTTCGAGCCGGAAAATGCCGCCAAGCTGCAGCGCTGCGGCATCTCCATCCTGGACGAGGCCGCCCAGGTGTTCCCGGCCGTGCTGCATTATCTGGGCAAAGACCCCAACAGCAGCAATCCCGATGATTACCAGGAAGCCGTCGAAGTCCTGAAGAAAATCCGGCCCTATATCCGCCAGTTCAGTTCCTCGGGCTATATCGACGAGCTGGCCAGCGGCGATCTCTGCATGGTGTATGGCTTTTCGGGCGACGTCATGATTTCGCGCCACCGCGCCAAGACCTCGGGCCAGAAATTCGAAGTGGATTACTTCATCCCGGCAGGCGGCGCGCCCGCCTGGTTTGACACCATGGCCATTCCCAAAGATGCGCGCAATGTGGATGCGGCGCATGCCTTCATCAACTACATTGAAACGCCCAAGGTGCATGCGGCCATTACCAACCACATGTTCTACCCCAATGCGAACAAGAGCGCGCGCGAATTCGTGAACCCGGAAGTGGCGAACAACCCCATGATTTATCCGGCGCCGGACGTTGCCCAGACCTTGTATGTCATCAAGCCCCAGCCGCCGCGGATCCAGCAATTGCAGACCCGGCTCTGGAACTCCCTCAAGTCCGGACGCTGATTTAACAGGCTTTTGAACATCATGGTGGACAACCGCGCCCCGGTGCAGCCCTTTGCTGTGGACCCGGATGATTTCGTTCAACTTGTCGATCTGGTGAAGATTTTCGACGAGACGGTGGCAGTGCGTTCGGTCAATCTGTCAGTGCGGCGCAATGAGCTGTTTGCGCTGCTGGGCAGTTCGGGCAGCGGCAAATCCACGCTGCTGCGCATGCTGGCAGGTTTTGAACAGCCGACCTCGGGCCAGATTCTGCTCGACGGCGTGGATATCGCCAGGGTGCCGCCGTACCGGCGGCCGGTGAACATGATGTTTCAGTCCTATGCGCTGTTCCCGCATATGACAGTGGAAGCCAATGTGGCTTTTGGCCTCAAGCAGGAGGGCGTGGATCCGGCCGAGATCCACGAGCGCGTCTATGAAGCGCTGGATCTGGTGCAGATGGTGCCGTATGCCAAGCGCAAGCCCCATCAGCTGTCGGGCGGGCAGCAGCAGCGCGTGGCGCTGGCGCGCAGCCTGGTCAAGCGGCCCAAGCTGTTGCTGCTCGACGAACCCATGTCGGCGCTGGACAAACAGATCCGCCAGAAGACCCAGATCGAGCTGGTGCGCATCCTCAATCAGGTCGGCGTGACCTGCATCATGGTGACGCACGACCAGGAAGAGGCCATGACCATGGCTGACCGGCTGGCGGTCATGACGGATGGCGAAATCGTCCAGTGCGGCACGCCGCAGGATGTGTACGCCTTTCCGAATTCGCGGTTCGTCGCGAGTTTCATCGGTTCGACCAATATCTTTACCGGCACCATCGTCGTGGATGAGCCTGACCATGTGGTCATCGACTGCGAGGAGCTGGGGCGGCAGCTGTATGTCAATCACGGCATCAGCGAGCCGCTGGGCATGGAAGTCTATGTATCGCTGCGGCCGGAAAGCTTGCTGGTGCGCCGCGAGCAACCGCCGGGCGAGGTCAACTGGGCGCATGGCGTGGTCAGCCACATGGCCTGGCTGGGCAGCTATGCGCTGTACCAGATCCGCCTGGATTCGGGCAAGGTCGTGGAGGCCAGCGTGCCCGGCCTGATGCTGGCGCGTGAGGATGCGCCCGGCATCGACGACGAGGTTTACATCACCTGGGACGCCGATAGCGGCGTGGTGCTGGCATCATGATGTTCAAGCGCTGGCGCCACGGGCGCTCGGGCCTGCCCAGCCTGTCGCGGCTGCTGGCTATCGTGCCGCCCTACCTGTGGCTGGCCCTGACATTGCTGGTGCCCTTCCTGCTGGTGCTGAAAATCAGTTTCGCCGACCAGGATTTCGGCCTGCCGCCCTACACGGCCCTGGCCGAATTCAGGGAAGAGGCCCTGCATCTTTCCCTGCATTTGCGCGGCTACCTGCTGCTGCTCAATGATTCCCTGTATGTCGCCACCTACCTGAATTCATTGAAGATGGCGGCGGTGACGACGCTGTGGTGCATCCTGATCGGTTTTCCGCTGGCCTATTACATTGCGCGTTCGGCCCCGGCGGTGCGCGGCCTGTTGCTGCTGCTGGTGATCCTGCCGTTCTGGACCTCGCTGCTGCTGAGGGTCTATGCCTGGGTGGGCATTTTGCGCAATGACGGCCTGCTGAACAGTTTGCTGCTGTGGCTGGGCATTATCGACGCGCCGATTCCGATGTACCGCACCGATTTTGCCGTGTATGTCGGCATGGTCTATGCCTATTTGCCCTTTTTCATCCTGCCGCTCTATGCCACGCTGGTCAAGCTCGACAACCGCCTGCTGGAAGCTGCCTACGACCTGGGCGCGCGCCCCTGGTCGGCCTTTCTTCATGTCACGCTGCCCATGGCCTGGCCCGGCATCGTGGCCGGGGCGCTGCTGGTTTTCATTCCCTGCGTCGGGGAATACGTGATTCCGGAAATGCTGGGCGGTGCCGATACCCTGATGATGGGGCGTTTGGTCTGGGATGAGTTTTCGCGCAATTCGGATTGGCCGGTGGCGGCATCCATTACCGTGGTGATGGTGCTGTTCCTGCTGGTGCCCTTTGTCTGGTTCCAGCGCAACCAGATGCGCCAGATGCGCGTGGCCGGTGATGTGGAGGACAAGGCATGAAGCCCAATCCCTGGCTGCGCCTGCTCAGTTTCGCGCTGGGTTTCGGCTTTCTGTACCTGCCGCTGCTGACGCTGGTGGTGTTCTCTTTCAATTCCTCGGAAATGGTGACCAAATGGAGCGGTTTTTCGCTGCGCTGGTACCGGGAGCTGCTCCAAGACGAGGTTCTGCTGTCCGCGGCGTGGCTATCGCTGCGCGTGGCGGCCATGACGGCGACCATGGCCGTCATCATCGGCACCTGGGCGGGCTATGTGCTGGCGCGCATGCGCCGTTTTCCCGGTATTTCCCTGTTTGTCGCCATGATCAGCGCGCCGCTGGTGATTCCCGAGGTCATCCTGGGGATTTCGCTGCTGCTGATGTTTGTCGAATTGCATAATCTGACCGGCTGGCCCGAAGGGCAGGGGGTCTTTACGATCTGGGTCGGGCATGTGGTGCTGGCGACAGCCTATGTGGCGGTCATCATCCAATCGCGTTTGCGCGAGTTTGACCGTTCCCTGGAAGAGGCCGCGCTGGATCTCGGCGCGACGCCGCTGACGGTGTTCTTCCGCATCACCTTGCCGCTTATCGCGCCGGCGCTGGCGGCAGGCTGGCTGCTGGCGTTCACGCTGTCGCTCGATGATGTGGTGATTGCCTCGTTCCTGTCCGGGCCGGGCTCGACGCTGCTGTCACCGGAAATCTTCGCCCGCGTGCGCCTGGGCCTCAAGCCCGAGGTCAACGCGCTGGCAACAATCTTCATTTTCGCGGTAGGTATTTGTGTGCTCATTGCCTACCGCCTGCAAAAACGCAAGGAGGTCGCGTCATGAGCCTGGTCCTTTATGGTCTGAACAAATGCAGTACTTGCATCAAGGCGCGTGCCTGGCTGGATAGCCATGGGGTGACGCACAGCTTCGTGGATTACCGCGATCATCCCATCGCCCCGGCCCTGCTGCGGGATTGGGCGGCTCAGCTGGGAGGCTGGGAAAAGCTGGTGAACCGGGCTTCCATGACCTGGCGCAACTTGCCGGAATCGGCGCGCAGCCCGGACAGCGACGACGCCTGGCTGGCCTTGATTGCAGCGCATCCGGCGCTGGTGCGCCGGCCAGTCGCGGTGGATGGCGCCGGCAAGGTGGGCGTGGGCTTCCGTGAGGCATCTTATAGCGCGAGGTTCCTGGCGGCCTGAGGGCCGGCAGGGCGTTTCTGAAGGCCAGGCCTTCAGGGCAGGCCGCCGCCAGGCAGGCTGGCAGCGGTATGATTTTTCTTTTTCTGACAGACAGGTTTCACTCATGTTGTCGCAGCAACAACTCAAGCAGCAGGCGGCCGATGCCGCATTGGCCTATATCGAACCCATGCTGGGCGCGGACGTCATCATCGGGGTCGGTACCGGTTCCACCGCGGATTTGTTCATTGATGGCCTGGCGCGTTATGCCGGCCGTTTCCGCGGCGCCGTGGCCAGTTCGGTGCGCAGCGCCGAACGGCTGGCCGGGCACGGCATTGCCGTGCTGGACCTCAATGAGGTGACCCATATGCCTGTGTATGTCGATGGCGCGGATGAAATCGACGCAGGCATGAATATGATCAAGGGCGGCGGCGGTGCCCTGACCCGCGAGAAAATCGTGGCCTCGGTGGCCGACGAGTTCGTCTGCATTGCCGATGAGAGCAAGCTGGTCGGGCGCCTGGGGCGTTTCCCCTTGCCGGTGGAAGTGCTGCCCATGGCCCGTGAAGCCGTGGCACGTGCTTTGCGCGCCTATGGCGGCGTTCCGGCGCTGCGCGAAGGTTTCGTGACCGATAACGGGAATGTCATCCTGGATGTCGCAGGCCTGGAAATCACCGAACCGGCGCGTCTGGAGCAGGAAATCAATAATCTGCCCGGTGTGGTCACCTGCGGCCTGTTCGCCCTGCATGGCGCCAATCTTGCGCTGCTGGCCGGGCGCGATGGCGTGCAGCGTTTGCTGCCGGGCGCGCGCGGCTGACAGCTTGCGGCCAGGGGCTGGCCGGCGCGTTCATGAATTTGTCATGATTAGGTCATAAGATCTCTTTCTGACATCAGGCCGTAAGGGGGTGACGCCAGGGATGGCGCCTCCGGGCGGCTGCCAGGGCGCTTCTCATGCTGCGGCGTGGACGCCTTCCGGCGGTTGGCGTTTTTCACATGGATCGTTTTGAATAGGCAGGGATCACAGGATGAGTGAGCATACCAACAGGCAGTTTGCGACGGATCTGGAAACCATCCGTTCCCAATTCCTGCAAATGGGCGGTGTCGTTGAAGCGATGATCAGTGAAGCGGTCGATGCGCTGGCTGGCAATGATCCGGTGCTGTTCGAGAAAGTGCGCGAGCGCGAAAAGGAAGTCAACCGCCGCGAGGTGGAGATTGATGAGCGCATTGGCCTGACGCTGGCGCTGCACCAGCCGACCGCCATCGACCTGCGCACCTTGCTGGCTGTTTCCAAAATGCTGACCGACATGGAGCGTTCTGGCGATGAGGCTGATAAGATCGCCTCGCTGGCGCGCCGCATTCATGATGCCGAAACGCATCGCATGCCTGTCATCGAATTGCGCCATATGGCCAATAGCGTGGTGACCATGCTGCGCCAGACGCTGGATGCTTTCGCCCGCCAGGATGCCGTGCAGGCTGCCGCCGTGGTGCGTAGCGACAAAGAGGTGGATCGCGAGTGGAAGGCTGCGCTGCGCCATCTGATCACCTACATGATCGAAGACCCGCGCACGATTTCGCGCGCTATCGACATGATTTTCGTGGCGCGCGCGCTGGAGCGCATCGGCGACCATGCCAAGAACATGGCTGAACGTGTCATCTACATGGTGCATGGCGCGGATGTGCGTCATACCGGCGTGAAGAATGCCGAACGCACGGCAGCGGGCGAAGAACCCATCAGCATTCACGAAAAACAGGCCAGCGACAGCAACAACGCGCAATCCTGATTCTTGCCTTGCCGCAGTAAAAGGCTGCCCGGCTCTCTGTTCCCGTCACGGGGACAGGCAGCCGGGCAGTATGCTATGCGGGCAAGCAGGCCGTTTTTTAGGGGATGAAATGCCACATTGCATCATTGAACATGCGGCAGGGCTGGATGGGCGCAGTCTGGTCAGACAGGTTTTCGACGGCGCCATGAAGGCGGCGCTGTTCGAGCCGGATGGCAGCGATATCAAGGTGCGCGCGCAAGCCTATGAGGCTTATTGCGTCGGCGCGGCCGCCACGGATTTCGTGCATGTCACGCTGCGTTTGCTGGCCGGGCGCACGGCGGGGCAGAAAGAGGCTTTGGCGCAGGCCGTGCTGGCGCAGTTGCAGGCCTTGCCGCTGGAGCATTGCTCCGTCACCATCGAAGTGCAGGATATCGAGCCCGGCAGTTATCTTAAATGGCTGGCGTGATGCCCAGCGCAGCATGGCTTTCGCTGCCTGGTGACATCGCCGCTTTGCTGCATGGCAATTCTGGCGCTGATTCGGACAGCGCCAGCGTGAGCGCGGCTCAGGCGGAGGGCGGGACGAAACCGTGGGCTTCGACCTGGCTGTCTTCGAACAGGTGGCGTTCCATTTGCTGCGTCAGGTATTTGCGGGCGCGGGCGTCGGCCAGGTTGAGGCGGTTTTCATTGACCAGGCGGGTCTGAACGCCCAGCCATTCTTCCCAGGCTTCCTTGGAAATGCTTTCCCAGATACGCTGGCCCAGCGCACCGGGATAGGGGGGGCGTTCCAGGCCCTCGGCTTCTTTCTTGAGTTTGACGCATTGGACAAGACGGGTCATCGCTGTACCTCTGGAAATGGCGTGCGCGGCACGCGCCGGCAATCAGGCCTGGCGCAGTGCAGCGGGCCGGGCGCGGATGCGCCCGGGGTGAAAGGGGAAAGCAGGGTTGCGATGCAATCCTGCCTGTATCCCCAGGATTTTAAATGCCGGACAGCCGGATGGGCAGCATAGCCGTTCTATTTGCCGGGGTATAAGGGGGCGGATAAGGGCGGATGGCGCCAACCCGGTAAATCCGGTAAATCCAGTACGACCCCGTACTACCCGGTACGGCCCCGTCCAGCCCGGCAATAGCTTGGCTGCGCTTCACGGCACGTCATGACACCTCCGCGCATCGCAGGGCATTTCACAACATTGCGCTGCGCCCGCCTTGCCTGCCGGCCTACAGGCGCTTGATGAACACCATGCTGTTGCGCGACCGGTTGTAGCTGGCCTGGCGTTCGCGCGGCAGGTCGGTGATGCCGCCCTGGACAAAACCGCGCTTGATGAACCAGTGCGAAGTGCGCGTGGTCAGCACGAACAGGCGTTTGAAGCCACGCTGGCGGGCCTGGGTTTCAATATGGCGCAGCAGTTTATCGCCACCGCCTTCGCTCTGCCATTCGGGGTGGACGATCAGGCAGGCCATTTCCGCCATCTGTTCTTTGGGGAAGGCATGTAGCGCGGCACAGCCGT
This sequence comes from Kerstersia sp., assembly GCF_052103615.1. Taxonomy (NCBI): domain Bacteria; kingdom Pseudomonadati; phylum Pseudomonadota; class Betaproteobacteria; order Burkholderiales; family Alcaligenaceae; genus Kerstersia; species Kerstersia sp. Next base: position 21,213 of record NZ_JBQEKA010000040.1, read on the forward strand.
AAATGACGCCGTCGTGTTCCAGCACACAGAAGTTATCGACGTCGCGTTCGATGGTGGTGCGGCCGCGCGGCACCAGCGTGCCATCGGCTTCCAGCGGTTCAATCAGTTGCAGCAGCGCGCCGACATCATCCAGCGTGGCCGGACGCAGGTCGTCCAGCGTGTCTTCGACCACCATGGTGCCGACACCGTCGTGGGTGAAGATTTCCAGCAGAACGCTGCCATCCAGCGTGAACGGAACCAGATGCGCGCGCGCCACTCCGCGTTTGACCGCCAGCGAGGCATAGCGCAGCAGGTAAGCGGTCACGTCATCCAGTTCGGAGGTCGCCAGCAGGTTGTCGGCATCCTCGCGCGCCAGCTCGGTATCGACGCTGCCGTCCGGGTTGTGCACCGTGGTATTTTCCGTCAGGAAAATCAGTTTTTCCGCCCGCAGCGCCACGGCCACGCTGGTGGCGACTTCTTCGACGTCCAGGTTGAAAGCTTCCCCGGTGGGCGAGAAACCCAGCGGTGAAATCAGCACGATGGAGTCATGGCTGATGGCAAAGCGCAGCGCGTCGATGTCGATTTTTCGCACCTTGCCGGTATGGCCGTAATCGACGCCGTCGATAATGCCGGCCGGCCGCGCCGTGACGAAGTTGCCGGAAATCACGCGGATGTGCGAGCCGGACATGGGCGTATTGGGCAGCCCCTGGCTGAAGGCCGCTTCGATGTCCAGGCGGATTTCCCCGGCGGCTTCCTTGGCGCACTCCAGTTCGGCGGCGTCCATGGGCTGCAGGCCCAGGCCGAAGCGGTTGGCATAGCCTTTCAGGCGCAATTGCTCGTTAACCTGGGGGCGCGAACCATGCAGCAGCACCATCCGTATGCCCAGCGCCGAGAGCAGCGACAAATCCTGTACCAGCGCATTGAGCGCTCCTTCCTGCACCAGTTCGCCGCCGAAGGTCACAACGAAGGTCTTGCCTCGGAATGCATGCACATAAGGCGCAACATCACGGAACCATCGCACGAACTGCGCGGGGGCAAATTCAGGCGCTTCCTGAGCAGAGAGAATTTCAGGTACGGGGTCGTCGGGCATGGCAGGCTAGGGCTTGAAAAAAGGGTGGGACGGAGGATGGAGGAAAAAGGGCATGCAGCAGGAGGCCAGGCCGTCTTGGGCGCGGCAGAATGCGGGATGCTGCGCCGATGAAAACAAGGCCGGCTCGAAAGGCCGGCAACAAGGATCCGGGAGCGGATGCAGCCCGGACAGGAAAATTATAATATCTGTCAGCGGCCAGCGTGCCGTTTGGATGCTGCAAAATGCCACCGTGCGCGTTCCCGCGCAGACCGGGGGGCAGCCAGGCCGCATCCGCGCCAGTTCACAGGAGTTCCATGTCAGAGTCATCCGCGCCGGCCAACCGCCGCGCCGCCGCCGCGCCGCCGCGCGTGCTTCCCGTCATCAGTTACCCCGAAGATTTACCCGTCAGCGCCAGGCGCGACGAAATCGCCCGCGCCATTCAGGCGCATCAGGTGGTGATCGTCAGCGGCGAGACAGGCTCGGGGAAAACCACGCAGTTGCCCAAGATCTGCCTGGAAATCGGCCGCGCCGCTGGCCGCAGCATGATAGGCCACACGCAGCCGCGCCGTCTGGCTGCGACCTCCGTGGCCAAGCGCATTGCCGAAGAATTGAATACCCCGCTGGGCGAGCTGGTGGGGTATCAGATTCGCTTCAATGAAAAAGCCGGGCCGGGCGCCGCCATCAAGCTGATGACGGACGGGATTCTGCTGGCGGAGTCACAGCGTGATCCTTTGTTGCGCCGTTACGACACCATCATTATCGACGAGGCGCATGAACGCAGCCTGAATATCGACTTCCTGCTGGGCTATTTGCGGCAGATTCTGCCGCGCCGGCCCGATCTGAAGGTCAGCCACGATTGATGCGGAACGGTTCGCCACGCATTTTGCCGGGGCGGATGGCAAGCCGGCGCCGGTCATCGCCGTGTCGGGACGGCTGTATCCGGTGGAAATCCGCTATCGCCCGGTGCGCGAAGAGCAGGATGCCGACACGGCCGCGCGCCAGACCGGCGCGGGCCGCGGCCGGGAGCGCGAGCGTGATGAAGAGCGCGATCTGGTCGATGCCATTGTGGATGCCGTCGATGAGTGCGCGCGCCTGGGGCCGGGCGATGTGCTGGTATTTCTGCCGGGCGAACGGGAAATCCGCGAAGCCGCGGACGCCTTGGGCCGCAAGGTGCGCGCCGGGACGGAAATCCTGCCTTTGTTTGCGCGTCTTTCGCAGGCGGAGCAGGAAAGCATTTTCCGGCCGCGGGGCAATGCCCGGCGGATCGTGCTGGCGACCAACGTAGCGGAAACCTCGCTCACGGTGCCGGGTATCCGATATGTGGTGGATAGCGGGCTGGCGCGGGTCAAGCGCTATTCCTGGCGCAACAAGGTTGAGCAGCTGCGCATCGAGCCGATCAGCCAGGCATCGGCCAACCAGCGCGCCGGCCGGTGCGGCCGGGTCGGGCCGGGCGTCTGCATCCGGCTCTATGACGAAGGTGATTTCAATTCGCGCGCGCCCTTCACCGACCCGGAAATCCTGCGGTCTTCCCTGGCCGCGGTCATTCTGCGCATGAAGGCGCTGGGCCTGGATGATATTGAAACCTTTCCGTTCGTCGAGCCGCCCACCGGGCGGGCCGTGGCGGATGGCTATCAGCTGCTGCAGGAGCTGGGGGCGCTGGATGACGCCAATACGCTGACGCGCACAGGCCGCGATCTGGCCAAGCTGCCGCTGGACCCGCGTGTCGGGCGCATGATTCTGGCGGCTCGCCATGAGCAGTGCCTGGATGAAATGCTGGTGATTGCCTCTGCGCTGTCGGTGCAGGATCCGCGTGACCGTCCCTTGGCGGAGCGCGAGGCGGCCGAAGCAGCGCAAGCGCGCTTCCAGGATGAAAAGTCCGAATTCGTGTCCTATCTGAAACTGTGGCGCTGGTATGGCGAACAGTCGGGCAGCGGCCTGTCGCAGCGCAAACAGGCGGGCGTGCTGCGCCAGCATTTTCTGTCGCCGCTGCGCATGCGTGAATGGCGTGATGTCCATAGCCAGTTGCTGTCCCTGGTCAAGGAGCATGAATGGCGCATCAATAGCGCCGAGGCCACCTATGAACAGCTGCATCGCGCCTTGCTGGCAGGCTTGCTGGGCAATATCGGCCTGCGCGGCGAGGAAGGCGGGCAGTATCAGGGCGCGCGCGAGATTCGTTTCCAGGTACACCCCGGTTCACGCATGGCGAAGAAGGGCGGGCGCTGGGTGCTGGCCGGTGAACTGGTGGAAACCACGCGGCTGTATGCCCGTTGCGTGGCGCGTATTGAACCGACCTGGGTGGAAGCCGTCGGCAGCCACCTGCTGCGGCGCAGCTGGTCGGATCCGCGCTGGGAGAAAAAATCCGGCCAGGTGGTGGCCAATGAACGCGCCACGCTATACGGCCTGCCCATTTATACGGGCAGGCGTGTTCAGTATGGCCGCGTCAATGCCGAGCATGCGCGCGAGCTCTTCATCCAGCAGGCGCTGGTGACAGGGGAAATCGACACCAAGGCGGATTTTGTTGCGCGCAACCGCAAGTTGATCGCGCAGATTGAGAAACTGGAGCATCAGTCGCGCCGCCCGGACATCCTGGTGGACGATACCTTGATCGCGGCCTTTTACGACCGCTTGCTGCCTGAAGGCATCAGCCAGACCGCCACGCTGGAAAAATGGTATGCGGGCCTGCCGCGTGAGCAGGCCCAGGCCTTGCTGCTGCGGCGCGAGGATCTGATGCGCCATGAAGCGGCCGGCGTGACCACCGACGTTTTTCCCAAGCAGGTGGAGTGGAACGGCGTGACGATGGCGCTGTCGTATCACTTCGAACCCGGTTCGCCCAAGGATGGCGTGACGCTGTCTGTGCCCTTGTTCGCGCTCAACCAGCTGGATGCGCAACGCTGCGAATGGCTGGTGCCAGGCATGCTGAAGGACAAGGCCCATTTGCTGCTGAAATCGCTGCCGCAGAAAATGCGGCGCCATTGCGTGCCTTTGCCCCAGTATGCCGCCGGTTTCTATGAGCGCTGGTTCGATCGTCTGGATCACCCCGGCATGGGGCTGCTCGATGCGCTGGCTGCCGATATGTGGGAGCAGGTCAAGGTGCGGCCCGCGCCCGGGGATTTCAAACTGGAAACCTTGCCGCCGCACCTCTTCATGAATTTTCGTCTGGTCGATGAGCATGGGCGCATGCTGGCGGCGGGGCGGAATCTGGATGCCATACGCGCCGAGCATGGGCGCCAGGCCCAGAATCAATTCCAGCAGGTGGCGGCGCGGGACGCTGGCGTGTCGGAAGCGCTGGCCCATGACGACATCAGCAGCTGGAGTTTCGGCGAGTTGCCGGAGGTGATGGAAATCCGCCGCAAAGGGCAGGCAGTGATTGGCTACCCGGCGCTGGTGGATAACGGCCAGTCTTGCGATCTGGATGTATTCGATGATCCGCAGGAGGCGCGCCGCCGCCATCGCCAGGGCTTGCTGCGCCTGTTCCGCCTGGCCTTGAAGGAGCAGGTGAAGTTCCAGGAAAAGAATCTGCGCGACCTCAACAAAATGGGCATGCTTTACCTGCCGCTGGGCACGGTGGAGGAATTGCGTGATCAGTTGCTGGACGGCGCGCTGTCGCAAGCCTGCCTGGCCGAACCCTGGCCGGTGAATGCCGATGAGTTCGGCAGCCGCGTGACGGAAGGCAAGGGGCGCCTGGGCCTGCTGGCGCAGGAAGTGGGCCGGCTGGTCAATGAGATCCTGACCGAGTGGACCGCCTTGCAGCGCAAACTGCCGCAGGCCAAGGCGCATGCCCAGGCTTACGCCGATTTGCAGCAACAGCAGCAGGCGCTGGTGCACCGCTGGTTCATTCGTGATACACCTTATGCGCAGCTCAAGCATTTTCCGCGCTACCTGAAAGCAGCCGTGGCGCGCATCGACAAACTGCGCGCCGATCCCGCGCGCGATGCCAAACTGCTGGTGGAGTTTGCCACGCTCAATACCTTGTGGCAGCGTGAGCGCGCCGCCCGCAAGGGGGCGCCGGATGCGCGGCTCGATGAGTTCCGCTGGCTGCTGGAAGAGTTGCGCGTGGCCTTGTTTGCCCAGGAGTTGCGCACGCCTATGCCGGTGTCGGTCAAACGCCTGCAAAAGGCCTGGGAGTCATTGCGGCGATGAGGCCGGGTGCAGGCATGGCCTGAGCCGTATGAACATAACCGGTCCCGCCAGGGATCACCGCTGCCGGGCCTTCCCTGTCCGGCAGCAGACGCAAAGGAGAGAAAATGGGCCAGTTCATTCAGATCGACTCAGCAGATGGTTTCCGTTTGCCTGTTTATGAAGCCAGGCCGGCGGGCGCGCCGCGCGGCGCCATCGTGGTGATTCAGGAAATTTTCGGCGTCAATGCCCATATCCAGGCCGTGGCGGACAGCTATGCGCAGGAAGGCTATCTGGCGCTGGCACCGGCGATTTTTGAAAGGATAGAGGCCGGCGTGGACATGGGCTATGCGCCTGAGGACATGAAACGCGGCGTGGCGCTGAAGGCGGCGCTGGAAGGTGTGGTGGCGGCTTCGGCAGGCGATGTGCAGACCGTGATTGATTATGCGGCCCAGGCGGCTGGCGGCAAGGTGGGTATCGTCGGGTTTTGCTATGGCGGCCTGATCGCCTGGCGCGCGGCGGCCAATGCGAACGGGCTGGCCGCCGCGGTGGCCTATTATGGCGGCGGCGTGACGACGCCTGCCGAGGCGGGGCGCACGCCCAAGGTGCCGGTGTTGGCCCATTTTGGCGAACGCGATGCGCATATTTCGCAAGATAGCGTCCAAGCCTTCCGCCAGGCGCAAACCGGGCGTGAGGTCGAGGTGCATGTCTATGCCGCCGATCATGGTTTCAACTGTGATCACCGCGCTGCCTTCGACGCCGATGCCGCCAGGCTGGCCCGCCAGCGCACCCTGGAATTCTTTGCGAATCACCTGGGCTGATAGGCCTGCAAGAGGCAGTCACTGCGGTCGTTTTGCTGCCCGGATGTCCTGGCAGTCAGGCCAATGCCAGTGCTGCCATGACTGCCAGAGGTAACGCCAGGGCGGCCAGGAGGGTCTGAGTGGCGATGATGCCTGCCATTAAAGGCGCATCGCCGCCCAGTTGGCGGGCCATGATGTACGAAGACGATGCCGTGGGCAAGGCCTGGAACATCAGCGCAGCGATGGCTGCGGGGCCTTGCAGACCGAAGAGGCGGCAGGCAGCGAGTGTTGCCAGTGGCAGAAGGATGAACTTGGCCACGGAAGAAAGGGCGACGGGGTGCAGCCAGCTGCGCAAGGTAGAAAAGTCCAGCGCGGCGCCCACGCATAACAGACCCAGTGGCAGTGACGCTTGCCCTAGCGCTTTGAAAACCGGCCCGATGCCGTCTGGCATGCCTATGCCGCTGACATGCAGCACAATGCCGATGAAGCAGCCCACCACCAAGGGATTGGTCAATAGATGACGTAATAAGTGGGCGAGGGAAGGCGCCTGAATATTGCCATAACGGGCGAAGATCAGGACGCACAGGATATTCACGGTCGGCACAATCGTTGCTGTCGCGACGGCTGCCAGTGCGATACCTTGCGTGCCGAACAGGCCGACAGCGACAGAAGCGCCGACGTAGTTGTTAAAGCGCACGCCACCCTGGAAAACTGAGGTAAACGCAGCATCATCGACCGGCATGCGGCGGCGCCACAGAAGGAGCAGCAAAGACACGGCCAGCAATGACACGATCAGGGTCGCGACCATGGCGGCGACCGGCACGCCATCGAGTTGCGCGCTGGCCAGGCCGTGCAGGAACAGGGCGGGCAGCAGGATGTAATAGCCCAGGCGCTCGGCCTGGGGCCAGAAATGCTCCGACAAGAAAGCGCGCTGCCGCAACCACCAGCCCAGCGCGATCAGCAGCGCAATGGGAACGAGTGCCAGCAGCAGTTGGACGATCATGGGCGCGCCTCAAGGAAAAGCGGCAGGCTGATATCAGCCTGCCGCCGCGCTTGTCCCGTGGACAGGGTCAAAGCAGCATCAAAACAGGGTCACAGCAAGATAAAGGCAAGCACGACGAGTACGATCAGGACGTATTTGGTCAGCTTGTAAACCGTGCGGTTCCACTTTTTGAAGGCCTTGCGCTTCTGGTCTATGACCCAGTGGAAATGGGTCAGCTTGTTGATCGCGCCGGTTTTGTCAGTGCTTTCATTGGGGGCGCTGGCCGCCGAAATCGCGACGCGGCCGAACCAGTTATTGAAGGCCTGGGCCCAGCGCCAGCGCATCGGGCGCTCCACATCGCAGAACAGGATGATGCGGTTGCCTTCGCTATCATTGTGCGCGTCGTGGATATAGGTTTCGTCGAACACCGTGCTTTCGCCATCGCGCCAGCTGTAGTGAATGCCATCCACATTGATGTAGCAGCGATCATCATTGGGGGTGGACAGCCCGAGGTGATAGCGCAGCGAACCGGCATACGGGTCGCGGTGCGCATTGAGCTTGCTGCCGGCGGGCAGTTCGGCAAACATCGCGGCCTTGATTTCCGGGATCTCGTTGAGCAGCGCCACGGTGCGCGGGCACAGCTTTTGCGCGGAGGGGTGGCGGGCGTCATACCACTTCAGATAGAAACGCTTCCAGCCTTCCTTGAAAAAGGAGTTGAAACCGATATCGTCATGTTTTTGCGCGGCCTTGAT